>CANRJU010000169.1 GCA_947631075.1 uncultured Lachnospiraceae bacterium | reverse complement strand
AACCTGTAATCGACAGATCGGATATAAAATTGGAGCTGAAAGTCTTGCAATTAAACATCAATCCGGGGTATAATGAACCTATTAAAAAAGAATGCAGGCTTCTGATGGAGTACTGCCAGTATGTGTCGAAAGTTCGGGAATACAGCCGCACTATGGAACTGCGGGATGCCGTAGAGCGGGCGGTGACGGAGTGCATCCAGCAAGGGATATTGGAAGATTTTCTGAAAAAGAACAGGGCGGAGGTGATACACATGAGCATATATGAATTTGATGAGGAAAAATACCGCAAGGCGCTACGCCAGGAGAGCTGGGAGGAAGGCCGGGAATTCGGCTGGGGCGAAGGCCGGGAATTTGGACGAACCGAAGGCCTCGCCGAAGGCATTAAAGAGAAAGAAAAAAATATTGCTTTTCGCTTGTTCGCAAAAAACAATCCTCTGGAGGATATCAGCGACACTCTGGGGATATCCATGGATTATACCCTGGAGCTGCACCAGCAGTATGAGCATATGGTGCAAGAGGAGTCAAATTACGGGAATAAGTAAAATTTCGACATCATTTTCGACATAAAGTTTAGACATAAAGGCGCAAAGTTTCAAAGCCTACCCCAAATTTCAAGACCTACCTTGTCCGCTAAACATAGCACACAAGGTAGGCTTTTTTTATTTTGAAGGAGGGGCGATCTAACCTTCTATATAGCATATCAATTCTAAGCATATCAATTCTACATTCGCAGGCAAATGTCAATGGCTAAATATTCCATTCGCGCCCACTGGGGTCCACTGGCGCAAATCGGTTGAAAATCTGTTTTTTAAAGACTATAGTTGAAGAAGGTTCATCCTGTTATCTGTCCGCATCAAGGGGGATTGCATGCATGCGGCATGTGATATATGAAACACTTGAAGCAAAAGGCCGGATGAACAGGAGCGACAAACTTTAACTTAAAGTCAGGAGGAAAGAAAATGAGCGAGAAGCAGAGAAAGGAAGAAAATCTCCAGGCTGAGGAGCTGGAGGAAGAGGAGCTGAATGAGGACGATCTGAATCAGGTGTCCGGCGGAGCAGGTCTTCGGAGCGCGAAGAAAGTTACTATGACGAAGATCTCCAGCGACACAGTGAGCAAGATCTGATTCGGACAACACAGAGCCGCACATGCCGACAGGCGGATTCCGGGGCGCGGCGCCGCGGAATCCGTGCGGGAGGAAACACTGAGAAAGGAGAGACAGTATATGAAGATCGGTAAGCTGTGCAAGCGCGCGCTGGCAGCAGCGCTGGCAGCGGTCATGCTCATGAGCGGCAATGTCTCGATGGCGGCGGAAGCAGTCGGGCAGGGCAAGGCGAAAGAGCGTCAGGAAGAGGCCGAACTGCAGGAAAAGCTAAAGGAGACGATCCGCGACAGCGATGAGCTGGCGGAGCAGTACCCTCAGGGACTTTTTAATTTCCTGGGAACACAGTACGAGACAAAAGAAGGAAAAGAATACATAGAGATCGCCGTGATCCGTCAGGGCGGCACGCAGGGAGAGGCCAGCGTGCGGTTCCGCGCGGTAGACATTACGGCAGCCTATGGAGACGACTATGAGATTTACACGTCGAAGAAGAAGAAAAGCAGCGCCAAAGTTGAAAAGGGCGAGGACGCTGCTCCTCTGATTCGTTTTGCGTATGATAAGGAGACAGATATAAGCGACGCCGACGCCGAAGAAGTGGTGGAAAAGGCTGTCGAAAAAGAGACAAAGAAAGCCGAGAAGGCAGCCAAAAAGGCAGCTAAAAAAGCAAAGAAAGATGCAAAAGCAAAGAACGAGCTGCAGAAGCAGTCGCTGAGCGACGAGAGCCTTTCGACGACCGGCAGCGCTGTTCAGGCAGAGGAGGAGACTCCCGGCACCGTTCAGCCGTCGAAAGCTATTAGCGAAGTGAGCGCCAGCAGTCTGAAAGAGGCGAAGAGCGCGGCTACCGGCATGGAGTCCGACCGTAAGGACTGGGAGGTCGTAGCGGCTGACAGCAGTGACGAGGCAGAGGCCAGAGAGCAGTACGACGCTTTCCTGTCCAATGCAGGCGGCAGCGAGACCGAGCTCACATTCGAGGACGGGGAGTATATTCAGTACCTGTACCTGTATCCGAAAGATGATGATGTAGCAGAGGCCGAGGAGCAGTTGATCATGGCTCTTCTGCAGAAGGATGGGAACCCGGAAGTGGGCGGCTCCTATTCCGCTTATGTCAACATCAAGGATAACGACGGCGCGGAGAAGACCACCTATGAGTTCGCGCAGTCGGAGGTTTCCACGGACAAGGATAAGGTCAGCGTGACCGTACGCCGTACATCCGGCATCGGCTACAACGACACCGTCTATGTAGGAACTGCGGAGGGATCGGCCAATGCGGGCGCCGACTATGTGGCAGGCCTGAAAAAGCTGAATTTCTTCTCCGGGCAGACCGAGCAGAAGGTAAGCATCGACATACTGGACAATGAATACCGCGAGAAGGATCGTGATTTCTACCTGCTCCTCTCTATCGACGGGGAAAATTATGAAGATGCCAGTTGCCATGTGACCATTGAGGGCAATGGCGAAGGCACCATGAAGGCTCAGGCGACGTCGAGCAATGCCGAGAAGATTACATCCAACGGCTGGTACAGCGGCACAGTGGGCGTATGGAGAATGGGCGGAAATGATTTCAAAGATAAAGACGGATTTTCGCTATCGAGCGAAAAAATGAGCCATAGCTATACAGGCGCAGCAAAAAAGCAAACTTATGTGAAAAACGGTTTTTATCTGTATGGAATCAATACCATTAAGTATGGTTACCAAAACAATGGAACAGGAAAGACGACGACGTGGACCGAGAAAAAGTCAAAAATCAATCTGAGATGGAAATATCGTTGGAAATTCCGTGAATATTGGACGGTAACGCACACATCTCACGAGGATAATTTTTATTTCACAATGGGGGGACAAAAGACCACCGGGCCGGTAAAAAACACTACCACTAAGACTATAAATGTTACCCGCTCGCAGTGGTCGGGCGGAATAGATGCCGAGTCCTATGCAGCCGCCGGGAACAATACCCAGCCCAGCGTTACGAATATCAGGCTGGAAGCCCAGCCGTATACCTATCAGTTCAAGGCGCCAAAGGATAAATTCTATACGGTTACATACACGCTTTCAAACGACAAGAAGGACACCCTTGGATCCGGTTCTAAAAAAGACATCACGCCATCGCTTTCATTGGATAGTTTAGGGTCGAATCTGGGCAATTCAAAGAACACTAATAAGCTATACCGCTCGGACGCCCTGACATTCAAGCTGAATAACTGGAATAGCAATGTGCTGACATTTAATGGCATTGAGGCATCTACTGATAACACAAATTGGACCAAGGTCAGCAACAGTTTGGATTTGGTTCTTAATATAGATTTCTTCAAGACGATGAATCTTGCCGGAAGAGGCACCAATCTGTTTTTCCGACCGGTATTCAGTTATAAGAACGCAAATGTGAAGTTCACGCTAGAGAACGAGAGCAAGGGCACATACACGAATCTGAACAAGAACTTTACTACAGGAAGCAACCCGCAGCTTCATATTGGCGACACGATTAAGAATATCGTCGGCAAGTCCGGCAATGCCGCTTCCTATCAGCCGAGCTTTGCCACGAAGAAGGGAGCGAACGAGTCAGCGGCTTCTAAGACGGCTTATGCATCAGCGGGTGCCAACGGATTGAGCCTGGATTCCGGGAACAGCCAGGGAGCAGTGGCTAATCTGACCCTGCAGGACGCCTATACCGAAGTACGGCTGGCTTACGCGAATCCCAGCGTAACTGTACAGGCGGATCCCAACACCTATCGGAATACCATAGCGAATCAGGTAATTTCCGTGGACGGGAAGGAATATAAGTGCGACAATACGAAACAGTTGGAAGAGCTGCACACGGTAATGGAGGAGAAATTCAAGAACAATACCGACGCGCAGATCAAGCTGACGTTTGAGTACCAGCATAATCCCTTATATATGAACGGAACCGTTACAAGCGATTCTGAATTTGGAACGCCCCGGTCGGCTGTTCTGAATATTTACAAGGAAAATGGCACGCCGGATAAAACCTATACGGCACAGCCCGTGGTAATCCAGAGGAATGGAAAGGATGTATACACGTTCACCTACGAGGGAAGCTGGAAGGAGATGGGCTTTGAGGCCGGCAGCGTAGCTACCGTTACTGTGAATGGAAAGAATGGCATGACCAGCCAGGAGACAGAGATTGACTTCCTGGATCAGTCCGCTTCCTATGTCATGGCAGTTGCGGCAGAGGGCGGCATCATGAAGGACAAGAATGGGAACGAGATTGGATCCATCCGTACGCCCCTCACCTTTACCAATATGAACCCGATGATAAGCTACAATTATGTGGCTACCCCATCTAATAATTTCGTGGGTCAGTGGGCGGACTACTCGCTGGATGTGAACAACGATGGTAATGTATCAAACGCCAAGGATGACAACGAGGTAAAGAAGGCGGAGAAGCGTCTGGAGGAGCTGGGACAGGATACAAGCCTGGCTAATATGAATCCGGAAGTGTACATCGGCAACAGCTTTGTCTATCAGCCCAGCTATTATGCGCAGAGCAAGGTATACTACGATTTTGTCAAGCGCAATACGTCAACAGGGAACAATAACCGGGTCGGCCTTCAGTTGATTGAGCGTAAGGCGACGGTGCTGGAACCGGGCATATATGAGGAAACGCCTCTGGAGAATGCAGTTGTGACACTGCCCGGAAGCGTTATAGCGGAAAAGGGCGAGGAAGGCAACTATTTTGACAAGGGCGCTTATGAAAAGGGACGGAATTACCTGGCGGATGTATTTTATAAGGGCATTCACTTCCAGGCGAGATGTGTTGCGACGAGAACGATAACTCAGGAGATCAACACATCGGATGTGATGTATCCGGTCAACTTCAACGTCCAGAAAAATGGCGCGGATACCGGCGTGCAGTCGGGTGGCAACGTGTCCTATCTGGATGTGGAGAATAAAGCGGGAACGACGCACACCTTTACGTTCGGCTTCAAGTCCTCTGTAGGTGTAAAGCCAAACAAGGCAAAGATTATTCTTTACAACAATAAGACAAAACAGGAATTTTGGTCAACGACTATTGAGCGTAAGAATGTGGAAGACCTGTTCAAGGTAGACATCGATCTGGCAGAGGCAGGAGCTAAGCCCTATATGTCTATGCTTATTCAGGGAGTCTACAACGACGGAAAAGCGGAGTATTCATATCCGACGGTAGATACGGGAATCATCTTCAAGCAGAAGCTGACGGCGCTGAGCGTGGCAGGCAGCTTCAAGACGGGCTTCACTAAGACTTTGAAAGTTCTGGGCGATATTGCGACGCAGTTTGACCTTCCGTTGGATTACGACCTGGGCTCTCTGGGCACAAAGCCGGTAGAATATGAGGATGTTGATGGTTCTACGCATCAGGTGACGCAGATTGCTTTCGGCTACAACACAGATGTAAAAGAGGAGCTGGAGAAAATCCAGACCGAGCACAAGGCCGAGAACAAAGGAAACGCCATGTCAGGCCGTTCAGTCGTTACAGAATATATTGACAATATCATGGAGAACGGCGTAATCGGCGAAAAGGACGACGAGGAAGGCGAAGAAGGTGGCGATCAGGGAACATCCGATAACGCAGAGGTAAACGAGGCGAACGCCAACGCCAAGAGCGCGCAGGATCCGAACGGCGCTCAGGAAAGCAACATGGGCAACGCATCCTTTGACTTCGGATTCAGCGTAGCAGTAATTCTGACTGTGGAGACAGGACCGAGCAAGGATCTGGACACCAGAGGAGCTAACTTCTTTGACTCTCTGATGCTGGTGGCAGCCGGTGAGGCGCGGTTCGAGGACTCCGTGGTATACACGACGCCAATCGGAATCGACATCGTAGTCGAGGTGAAGGCGGGAGGCAACGCGGTAGCGGCCTTTGCGGCGGCTTCCTCTACCAAAAATCCCTATGGCGATGTGTTCAATCTGAACAAAAATGGGGATGATAAAGAATTTACACTGACCAAGAACGATTTTGACATATACACCAAATTCCTTCTGGCTCCGACCCTGACGCTGGGCGCGGAGTGCTTTGAGATTCGGCAGCTATCAGATATGTCTGGGCAGATGGACGGCCTGGTACTGCCGGG
>CANRJU010000168.1 GCA_947631075.1 uncultured Lachnospiraceae bacterium | reverse complement strand
AACCGTGATGGCGAAGTTGAGCGCCCGCTCAACCGTCGCGCCCGCATTGAGATCGGCGACGGCGTTATCGAGGTGCTGTCTACCTCCGGTGACAACAGACTGGGCGGCGACGATTTCGACAACAAGCTGTGCGACTATATGGTATCTGAATTTAAGAAGGCAGAGGGAGTGGACCTCTCCGGCGACAAGATGGCTATGCAGCGTCTGAAGGAGGCTGCCGAGAAGGCTAAGAAGGAGCTTTCCTCCGCCACTACGACCAATATCAACCTGCCGTTCATCACGGCTACGGAAGCGGGACCGAAGCATTTCGACATGAACTTGACTCGTGCTAAGTTCGACGAGCTGACCGCGGATCTGGTAGAGAGAACGGCTACCCCGGTACAGAACGCGCTGAAAGATGCAGGCATCACCGCGTCCGAGCTGAGCAAGGTGCTTCTGGTAGGCGGTTCCACCCGTATCCCGGCTGTACAGGATAAGGTAAAGCAGCTGACCGGACACGATCCGAACAAATCTCTGAACCCGGATGAGTGCGTGGCTCTGGGAGCTTCCATTCAGGGTGGCAAGCTGGCAGGAGATTCCGGCGCGGGCGACATCCTTCTTCTGGATGTAACGCCGCTGTCCCTGGCTATTGAGACGATGGGCGGCGTGGCTACCAGACTGATCGAGCGGAACACCACGATTCCTACCAAAAAGAGCCAGATCTTCTCCACGGCAGCAGACAATCAGACAGCTGTTGACATCAACGTGGTACAGGGTGAGAGACAGTTCGCCAAGGACAATAAGTCCTTAGGACAGTTCCGCCTGGATGGAATTCCGCCGGCGCCCCGTGGAATCCCGCAGATCGAGGTTACATTTGACATCGACGCCAACGGCATTGTAAATGTATCCGCCAAGGACTTGGGAACAGGCAAGGAGCAGCACATCACCATTACGGCGGGCTCCAATATGAACGACGACGAGATTGAGAAGGCCGTAAAAGAGGCCGCAGAATTCGAGGCGCAGGACAGAAAGCGCAAGGAGGGCATCGACGCACGCAATGAGGCGGACAGCATGGTATTCCAGACCGAGAAGGCGCTGAAGGACGTAGGAGATGGCGTGGACGTGGCAGAGAAGGAAAAGGTGCAGGCCGAGATCGACAAGGTAAAGGCTATCTTAGACAGAACTACGCCGGAGAATATGTCCGACGCTGACGTCGATGAGCTGAAAGCCGCAAAAGAGTCTCTGATGAACAGCGCTCAGCAGGTATTCACCAAGATGTATGAGCAGGCGCAGCAGGCAGCAGGCGGCGCGCAGGGAGCAGGACCGGCTCCGGATATGGGCGGCGCGGCAGGAGGTCAGCAGGATAACAGCGGTGACGACGTCGTAGACGGAGACTTCCGCGAAATCTAAGAGCCACGCGCATGGCTCGTATAGCTTGCGTAAAAATTGGAAACTGATTCAGGAATGCACTCGTGCCCGGCACGAGTCATTCCTATGTAAGAAGAAATAAAGGAATGGAGTAAGCATGGCAGATAAGAGAGATTATTACGAGGTGCTTGGCGTAGACAAAAACGCGGATGACGCCGCCTTAAAAAAGGCGTACCGCGTCCTTGCCAAGAAATACCATCCGGACACGAATCCGGGCGACAAGGAAGCCGAGGCAAAGTTCAAGGAGGCCTCGGAGGCCTACGCTGTTCTCAGCGACCCGGACAAGAGGCGGCAGTATGACCAGTTCGGCCACGCGGCCTTTGAGGGAGGCGCCGGTGGCGGCGGCTTTTCCGGTATGGACATGGATGATATATTTGGGAGCTTTGGAGATATTTTTGGAGACCTTTTCGGAGGCGGTTTTGGCGGCCGGAGCCGCCGGGCGGATCCCAACGCCCCGCAGCGGGGAGCCAATCTGCGCACCCAGGTGAAGATCACCTTTGAGGAGGCCTGCTTCGGTGTGGAAAAGGAGATTGAAATTCCCTCTAAGGTAGAATGCAAGACCTGCGGCGGAAGCGGCGCCAAGCCGGGGACCAGCCCGATTACCTGCGGACAGTGCGGGGGGCGCGGCCAGATCGTACACACCCAGCAATCTCTGTTCGGCATGGTGCAGAATGTGACCACCTGTCCTGCCTGCGGAGGAAAGGGAACCGTGATTCGGGAAAAATGCCCGGACTGCGGCGGCAATGGCTATACAAGCAAGAAAGAAAAGCTCCAGGTCACGATTCCGGCGGGAATCGACCACGGACAGAGCGTCCGCCTGCGCGGAAAGGGCGAGCCGGGAAAGAACGGCGGCTCCCGGGGCGATCTGCTGGTGGAGGTCTATGTGGAGCCCCACAGCGAATTTCAGCGGCATGATTATGATATTTACTCGACCGTCAAAATTACTTATCCGAGAGCTTGTCTCGGAGGCGATATCATTATTCATACCATTGACGGAGATGTGGCTTATAATGTCAAGGCCGGAACCCAGACGGGGACCAGGGTCCGCCTGCGCGGAAAGGGCGTTCCGTCCCTTCGGAATAAGAAAATGCGCGGCAACCACTATGTAGATCTGGTGGTCGATGTGCCCACATCCCTGTCCAAAGACCAGAAAAAGCTGCTGGAGCAGTTGGATGAGACTTTTGAGAAAAAGGACAAGAAGAAAAAACATTAAAGGCGTTAGAAAATACTATGGTTTTTACAACTCAGATATTTTTATTTGTATTTTTCCCCCTGTGCATGGCGGCGTATATGCTCGTATACGGGCTGGAGCGCTGCCAGGGCGGGAGGTTTTTACAAAAGATTCGCGCCAGGGATCTGATTCTGATTGTTTTCAGCCTTGGCTTCTACATGTGGGCGTGCTTTGAGAATGTTTTCCGGCTTCTCATCTATGTGGGGGCCGTCTATCTGATGGCTCTCTGGGTGGAGATGGCGAAGAAAAACGGCAGGCGCCGGTATCCGCTTGCCGTATCGGCGGCGCTTCTTGTGATCTGTCTGGTATATTGCAGTTATTTCAGCGCGGCGGCGGCTCCGCTGGGGATATCCTTTATCACCTTCTCGGCCATATCGTATCTGGTCGATATTTACCGGGAGAACGGGACGGCCGGAAGCCTGATCGACTGCGGGCTGTACCTGACGTTTTTTCCTAAAGTGGCGTCCGGCCCGATTGTGCTGTGGAAAGATTTTCAGCCGCAGATTGGCAGCCAGAGAATCACGCTTGCGGGGAGCGTCAGCGGCATCAACCGGATCATGATCGGATTTGCCAAAAAGCTCATTCTCGCGGACAGCTTCGGGGCGTGCCTGGCGGAGATCGGCTCTAATGGAATCGACCGGGTCACGGCGGCGGGGACGCTGATTCTCTATATGCTCCAGATCTATTACGATTTTTCCGGGTATTCCGATATTGCCATCGGGCTTTCATGGCTTTTTGGATTTGAGGTAAAAGAAAATTTCAACTTTCCCTACCGGTCCTGCTCTATTTCCGAGTTCTGGAGACGGTGGCACATCTCGCTGGGGACGTGGTTCCGGGAATATGTGTATTTTCCCCTGGGCGGGAGCCGGGCCGGATCTGGCAGGACGCTGTGTAATCTGGCCATTGTTTTTGCCCTGACGGGAATCTGGCATGGCGCGGGGTGGAATTATGCCCTGTGGGGATTTATAAACGGCGCGTTCGTGGTGCTGGAGCGCGTGATTCAGGACAAAAGATTTTACCGGAAAACGCCGAAGACCGTTAAGTACATAATTACGATGGTGGTCGTCATGCTCTTTTGGCAACTGTTCCGTTTTCCGCTGGTGGCCGACGTCGGAAATACGTTAGGAATTTTGTTCGGAACCGTTCATTTTCCACGGATTCCGTATACATGGAAGCATTTCTTCGACGTGCGGATGCTGGTATTTATGGGCGTCGGGCTGATCGGTTCCACGCTGGCAGGAAGTCCGGCTGTCGTCGGGGCGTACCGGAGAGCGGTTTCCACCCGCGCGGGCTGCGCCGTGCAGGAGGCGGTTTTGCTGGCGCTGTTTGTGCTGTCGATTTTATTTATGGTCAATTCCACTTACAGCCCGTTTATTTATTTCCAGTATTAAAATTATTTCCAGAATTAAAATTATTTTCAGAATGAAAATTATTTTCAGAATTAAAAGAGGGAGGCTGCCATGAAGCTGATACAAATTCTGACCGCGATCTGTTTTGCCGCCGTCCTGGCAGTGCCATTGTGTACGTTTAACAGGGAGGAAAACGCGGTTTCCCTGATTGACAACCGGAATCTGGAGGAAAATCCATTTTCCGGCGGAGACATGAGCGCGGATGAGCGGATTGAGAAAATAGAAAATTACGTCAACGACCGGATCGGGCTCCGGGACGACATGATTCTGTCCTACACGCTGATGAACGACCGGCTTTTTCACAAAATGGTACACCCCACATATACGTATGGAAAAGACGGCTATATATTCGGGGCGGGCCTTACCGTGGACCATCCCTATACGGAGTATCACGAGGCATTTGCCGACATGATCAAGAAAATACAGGATTACTGCGAGGCGCGGGGCGTTCCTTTTTTATTTGTTTTTGAGCCGGGCAAGCCCGCGGTGCTGACGAAATATATCCCGGAGGGGACCAATTATGACCGGGCGTGGGTGGATCGGTTTTTGGAGGCGCTGGATAAGAGGGGCGTGCATTATATTGATAATACGGACTTGATGCGGGAAAAGACCGAGGCGGGCGAGGCTGTTTTTAATCAGAAATATGACGCCAATCACTGGAACGATCTGGGAGCCTATTATGGCTGCAACGCCATACTGGCGGAGATGAAGAAGGACATGCCGACCGTGCATGTCAATACATGGGATGAATTATCGGTTTCGGAGACGCTGCAGACGTCGTTGATGGTGTCCGAGTTTCCCATTCATGAGATGGTGCCTTCTTTTTCCATTGGCTCGCCGGAAAATATAGCGGATTTTCCTAAATATGACAAGGAGCTGTATAGAGATTCATCCTATCACACCTTCGGCTACTGCCGGAACGAGGCGCGCATACAGGAAGCAGCGTCAAAAGCTTTGTTTTTTCAGGGGAGCTATCTGAACAGAAACGGCTATAAGTTTCTGGCCAATGGACTGGAGGAGTACATTTACGTTCACGATTATCAGAATGTGATGGATTTTTCCTATTATTACAATATTTTTCAGCCGGACTATGTGGTGTTTGAGGCGGCGGAATATACATTGACCAATACTTATTTTGATTATGAACGCGTCTGCGATCTGGAGCTGAATCCGCTTCCCGGAGATGTGAAAGAGGAGGATGTGGTAAAAATTTCCGCTCACGATGAGGATGTATCGGTCGACCGGGGCGATATGCTGACTAAGATCCAGTGGAAATGCGGGAAACCGTCGGGTCCTGCGTGGCTGCGCATGGACCGGGACTACGATATGAAAAAGACGGAGGACGGCTATGAGGTCACCGTGCTGACGGAAACTTATGATGAAAATCAGAATGGAGAAGATTTTCTGAGGATAATAAGGGAAAATCAGAACAGTTAAATATTTCCTGAGGATAATAAGGGAAAATCAGAGCAGTTAAAAATTTCCTGAAAAATAAGGGAAAATCAGAACAGCTAAAACTTTTTAAAAATAGTAGTTGACAAACGAGGTCTATAGTTATAAACTTAGAGTGTAAAGGGGTTTATGACTATAGACCTTTTGCGTTATATGAGAAGATCTTCTTGAAAAAACAGGCCGCGTTTTCGGGACGGGAAGCAGTACCTCGAACGAAAACGTTTGAAAAAAGGAGGCAGTTATGGAGTACTTGAAACTTTGCGACAGCGATTACCGCTTTATGTCGGTGGTGTGGGATCACGCGCCGGTGGGATCCGGCGAGCTTGTGAAGCTGTGCGGCGAGATTCTCGGATGGAAGAAATCCACCACTTACACGACGATACGGAAACTGTGCGAAAAAGGATACATAAGCAATGAAAACGCCGTCGTGTCGGTTCTGGTGGAGCGGGACCGGGTGCAGGCGGACGAGTCGGAGTATTTTGTGGAGAGGACATTCGGCGGCTCCCTGCCCCAGTTTCTCACGGCATTTTTGGGAGGGAAAAAAATATCGGAGGAAGAAGCGGAGAAAATTAAGAAGCTGATCGACGAGCACAGGGAGGGGTGAGGAAGTGACGGTTTTGGAAATATTTGAACAGGTTCTGAAAATGGCGTTTATGGGAACATTTGTCATACTGGCCGTATTTTTGGCGCGG
>CANRJU010000167.1 GCA_947631075.1 uncultured Lachnospiraceae bacterium | reverse complement strand
CCCCCAGCATCAGGTACTCCTCTGTGCTCACACTCAATCTCAGCATAAAACCTCCTCCAATCCGGTTTGTCATGCTAACCGCGGCGCTTATGCGGTTCCCCGCTCTGCTTTTCCGCCGCTTTTGCTATGGCTCCTTTCACCATTTCTACGGTTCTTTCCGCCGTTTTTCAAAACGCAACTTTTTGCTATAAAATGTTGCGTTTTTTAAGAGCGATTTTGTTTATTATAAAACACATATTAATTATGGGAATCAACGAAAATTCAGAACAAACCAGCAATTAGCAATTAAAAATTATCACTAAATGACAAGAATCATTTTTCTCTATATTGTGACAGTTGAAAATGACTGTTTTGGACAACATAGTTTTGGAATAATTTGGAAATCGAAATTTTCAAAGAATAAAATCAAAAATTTTACACAGAGAAAAAACAACGATTTTCCGCTGTTTTCCAGAATTTTTTGAAAAAAATTTAAAAAAATTTGTAAATCAGCTATAATGTTTTATCGGAATGCTCCGATATATAAGGTGTAAGTTAAAAATGCAACACTATATAGCAAAGTGTTGCATTTTTCATTTAAAGAATGCCGCAAAAGCGCCTTTTTCTATTGCTTTTATCGGCTCCTCAATCTTTTAGTCATTCACTTTTTCATCGCCAGGATATGCCAGCACGATTTTCAGCAGGCGGATCAGTTCCTCGGTATCTTTTCTACCGAGAATCTGAAACATTCCCTCATACTCCTTATGAATCCAAGTCATCATCTGGATTGCCTGCTCCCGTCCGGCGTCTGTGATGGACACCAGCACGCGCCGCCGATCTTCCGGATCGGTATGCCGCTCGATCAGACATTTCCGCTCCAGACTGTTGAGCGTGTCCGTAATCCGACCGGGCACCACATGAAGGTGTTCGGACAGACGGCCGGCGCTCGCGTTGTTCTCCACATAGAGAAGATAGCGCAAAATCCCGTACTCGCCTCGAATACTGTCAAGTACGGTGCGGTTCAGTTTGCGGTTCAGCAGTTCCGCTAGCAGATTGTAAAGTTCTTCGGAAAGATCCTGTTCCGTATTCATATTAACCCCCATTCCTGAGCGAACAAGTTCGCTTTGCAATTTGTGTCGGAGCGTTTTCGCTTTTCCTTATAATCCAATATTATAGCGCACTTTTACACTATAAACAACAAAATTTTCCGGCCGGAAATCCCACAGTACGGGAAATCCCGTGAAAATTCTGCCTTTACTTTTCTCCCTATTTTCGGTATAATTAAGCAAACATATTGTGTTATACAAGAAACGGGGGATATACTTATGGCTATGAACATTATCTGGAAAGACAGAAAGCGCACCCTATTTGGACTGCCGCTTTCCTTTACAAAATATGAACTGACGGAGAACCGCCTCTTTATCAAGACCGGCCTGCTGACCCAGAAGGAGGACGAGGTGCGGCTGTACCGCATTATGGACATTGGACTTACCAGGACGCTCGGCCAGCGGATTTTCGGCGTGGGTACCATACACTGCTCCTCCGGCGACAAGACGCTGGGCGATTTTGACATCAAGAGCATCAAGATGCCAGAAGAAATCAAGGAAAAACTCTCTGAGATGGTCGAAGTCCAGAGAGACAAGAAGCGCGTCGTCAACCGCGAAGTCATGGTAGACCACGGCGAGGCGGATCTGGATGACGTGGACGATATCAATTAAGAAATTTTTCCATTTTTATAAAGTTAAATGGAAGGAGGCCATCATAATGACATGGGATGATATATTTAATCAGAGGAGCCAGGTGGCTTTAAAATTAAAAAAGCTCATATGTGACAAGGGTTACACAAAGGCTTCCTTTGCGAAAAAGGCAGAAATACCGCGGACCATCCTTGATAAAATCTTAAACGGTGATATAGACAGCAAGACCATGTTTAACCATCATATGCAAAGGATTCTGGAGATAATGCAGATGTCTGTTGATGATTTTATGCTTTACTCCATTCAGCAAGACAAAACAGTGACTGCATTATATTCTCAGAATGCCCCCGAAAATCACGAAATGAGTGATAGCGCAAGGAAACAATATGATCTACTGCTAGATATAATTGATCTATGTGCAATTTATTATATTTAAAGCGCCGCGTCACAAGCCATGACACGGCGCTATTTTCTCCTATAAATTCCTGACTATCTTCCAGAAATCAATTCTGATTATACGACTGCAGTTCATCCATCTGGCTGGCGATATTCTCCATCATGCCCATGAACTCCTGCACCAGCTTCACATTGCGCTCACTGGTTCCGCAGGCCTCCTGGGTGCTGGCGCTAATTTCCTCGCTGCTGGCCGACAGGGTGCTCACGCTGTCCACAATCACATTATTCGCCTTGAGCAGATCGTTCATCTTCTCATTGACGCCCTCGATGTTCTCCACCAGGCTCTCCATCTTGCTTCGGATATCCACAAACCGTCCGTTGGCCTCTTTGGCCAGTTCATTTTCCTTATTGGAAATCTCCACGTTGCCATTTACCTTATTATATACATCGGTCGCATGAACCGCCAGCTCGTCTAACAGTCTTGTGATATTCTCGGTCTCCACGCGGGTCTGCTCGGCCAGGTTCCGGATCTCGTCTGCCACAACGGCAAATCCCCGTCCGGTCTCTCCCGCTCTCGCCGCCTCAATGCTGGCATTCAGCGCCAGGAGGTTGGTCTGCTGGGAAATGCCAAGGATAATATCCGTGATGCCCCTCACTTCGTCGGAAGTCTTTTGCAACTGCACGGCTGCCTTCAGCATGTCCGCGCCGTCCGCGATGCTGCTGTCTACATTATTCATCAGCTCAGTCATGGCCCGCGCGCCATTTTTCAGCGAGGCCATCGTCTCCTCGGCAATCGATACGATCGTGCCGGCTCTCTCGGACGTGGTGTCGATATTCTCTTGAATGTTCTGGGTCATAACGGTCTGCTGCCCGATTGCCTCAGCCGTAGACGTAACGCCGATGGACACATCCGACATGGACTCATTAACTGCTTTCGTGGTGAAATCAATGTCAAAAAGATTCTCCTTGGCGCTGGTAATAGCGGTGTTCACCTCGCCGGAAACCTCCAGGATCTTCTTGCTGACTGCCGCGTTGCTGTCGGATATAGCCATAATCTCCTCGGCGGATTCCTTTACAAATCGCACGATCAGCTTCATGCCCTGTATCGCCGCCACCGTTCCGAGAATCGAAATAATAACCTCGATCATCACTGTCTCAATCACGTCATCCACCGCCTGAGCCGTCGCCAGGGTCGCAATCGCGCGGATGATATTGGCCGCCAGAAAAGAAAAGCCGGAAACCATGACATTCAGTTTGTCCATAGTGAGGACGAACAGAATCAAAAACGGCAGCATATACGGATAGGTCTGGTTGCTCGCGCTCATCAGTACCAGACATATGTAGAGCACGGAAAACGCGATTGCCATAAAGCGGGAGTAAATCTTCTGTCCCGGAAAGCGGAAAAACAGCACAAGCCCCGCCACGAAAATCACTCCGTTCATGACCAGCGGAATCACGCTGCTGAACGGGTGAAGATCCGAAAGCATCAGTTGCGAAATCAGCCCGATCGTGAGAAATATAGCCGTGATAATATGCGTCAATAAAATCAGCTTATCTGTACGGTGTAAATGTTTTTGTTCCATATCGTTATGCCCCCTCTGAATATAAAATTTACGCACAAATCCTCGATATCAGGAAATCAAAATACCGTTTCCCCCCGACATCATATATATTACTATTATTATAATACCTAAAATCCCCGTTGTAAATAATTTTCTTTTCTGAGCGGACCCAATAAAAAGTCAAGCAATAAATGAAAAAAATTATTGCAGGCGGACGCAAAAACAGAACGCGGCATACAGCGGACGGCTGCGGGCGATATGCTTTCAACTCATCTGGCATTATTTGGTTATTCCGGCAGTGACTCATCCAGGCAGAGGGCCCCCCATCCAATACTGTCGTTGGGATAATCGCGAAAGGCGGCCAGGGGCCTCGCTCCCCGGATCAGATATGCCTTGACTTTCTGCCCGAACAGATACGGATCCCGCCCACGGATGATGCCGTACTCCATGAGCAGGGCGGCGCTGCCGGTCACGAAAGGACACGCCATGGACGTACCGGTCTTCACCGCGTAGCCGCCTCCCGGCGCGCAGGACAAGATTTCCACGCCGGGGGCCGCCAGATCCGGCTTTACCCGGTCGCAGCACACAAACCCTCTCCCGGAAAAAGGCGCGAAGCTCTCAGTTCTACTGTCGTAGGCTCCCACTGTGACCGGCTTTGCGGACGTGGACGGGATCGTCAGCGTCCGCTCCTGATCCGGCACCAGAAATCCCGTGTCCGGATTGATGCTGCTGCCGGAGGGGAGCCATATATCCGCCACGCCCTCTACGATTTCCACCGGCGTAAAAATCAGCTTCCACACCCCGCTCTGGATATTTTCCCGCAACCCCTCCGGCAGCAGCTCCACATAAATTTCCTGGGCAAGACTGTAAGGAGATGGCGTTCCGAACAGCCACAGGATTTCCGTTCCCTCGATTACATAGCGGTAGGCTCCCAGGGCGCTCTCCGAGAGAATGACCGAGGCCCCGGAGGGAGACTGGAGTGTAATAATCATTCTATCATTGTAGTTTTTCCAGATCTGGATGCCCAGATTGTATTCCCCAGGCGCCACCAGAAACTCCAGCCGGTAACCCTCGCTTTCCGACAGCCGTATCCGGGCGTGGCGGGCCCGGTTTCCCTCGTTGCCGCTTCCGATGCAGATAACGCTTCGGCCGATGCCCGCCACCGAATCCAGATACGTCTCCAACAGAGAGGTGCCCCGGTGGGAGCCGTAATTATTGCCATAGCTCAAATTCAGCGCCAGCGGCTCATTTCTCTCTAAGGAAATGCGGACGCAGAAGTCCACGCCCATCATGAGCTCCGCCGTCTGGGGAAATCCGTTCCGCCCGGCCCCGGCGAGCTTTACCACCAGAAGATCCGCCTCGTAAGCGATTCCCCGGTTGATTCCCTGGCTGGCCCGCCCGTTTCCCGCGGCGATTCCCGCCACATGGGTCCCGTGCCCGTTCAGGTCCGACGTGGGAGAAGCGGATCCCGCGCGGAGGATTTCGTTGATCTGCTCCGCGGAAAAATAGGTTCCCAGCGAGTACCCCGTCGGCGGCTGTCCGGTTTTCACCGTCTGGTCCCACAGGCCCACCAGTCTGGTTGTCCCATCCTCATTTCTGAAATCCGGATGAAAAATATCGATTCCCGTGTCCACCACCGCCACCAGAACGCCCCGTCCGGTCAGGCTTCTGGGAGAATTTTGCACCGGGGGAATGCAGGAGGCCAGTTTTCCCTCATACACGGCAAAGGAAAGCGCCTTGGGCTTTTCAATAAATTCCACCTGGGGCATCTGGGAGAGCCTCTCCAATTCGCGCTCCGACACCTCCGCGATGGCGTAGCCCCCGTAGAGAGGCGTGATCCGCCCCACTCCCTCCGCCATCTCCTCCATATTTCCCGAATGTCGGACAATGACCTGCCATGTGTCCGCCTCCGAATCGTACCCGGCAGACAGATTTTCACTTTTTTCCCGCAGGTTTTCACTGAGATCCAGGGACAATTCCAACAGATTGTCAAGTTTTTGATTCATTCAGACCCTCGTATCCAGAATTTTTTTATTGCTCCTTGCGCTCATACGCCTTCCTCAGCTTCAGCAGCGCCTTTTTCTCAATCCGGCTGACATAACTCCGGGATATTCCCATCTGGCTCGCGATCTCCCGCTGGGTCACCTCGGCGTGCTCCATTTTTCCGGGCTTATCCGCTATGCCGTACCGGAGCCGGATAATATGCTTTTCCCGGTCCGTGAGCGTTTCCTCTATATAATCGTACAGCTTGGATATGTTCTCATCCCGCTCCATCCTCTCCAGGACGTCCTCGTCCACGCTCTCCAGCAAATCGCCCGCCCGGCAGCGGATCACGCCGGCAAAGCCGTTGGCGCGGATGTTCTCCGCCGCCACGCGCACGGCCACGCGGTCGATGTCGATGGCCAGCACGTCGCGCGCGCCCATGTGCGCGGCGGCGATGGCGAGTATGCCGGTGCCGGTGCCCACGTCGATGGCCGTGCAGCCGGGCCGCACGCACTTTTCCACCAGCTCCACGCACATGCCGGTGGTCTCGTGGGTGCCGGTACCGAAGGCCATGCCGGGGTCGATCTCGATCACGTG
>CANRJU010000166.1 GCA_947631075.1 uncultured Lachnospiraceae bacterium | reverse complement strand
GCGGCCATAGGAGGACTGGCAGGAGCAGAGGAAAGCCGCGCGGAGACAGCGGAGACAGTCTGGAATACAGGGGAAACAGCGACTGTCACGAAGGGACAATTTAAGTTTTACGCCTATTTGTCCAGCGAGGGAGACCAGTCCTGGGTCTACAAGGTAACGGGGAAAAAGAAAAAGGTAAAGAGCCCCAAAAAATTAGTTTTTCCAAAAAAAATTAACGGGGCGGCAGTTACAAAGGTCGGATCCGCCACAACGGACGATTTTACAAAAAGCATTTTTGACGTGTGGGTGGAGCACGCCCATGACGTGGACGGTTATACCCCGCTGCTGGAAAAAATCAGCGAAATGACACTGCCGGACACGGTTACGGAAATTGTTAATTCCGCATTCAGCGGTATGCACGCGCTGACCAGCGTGAAGATTCCAGATAAGGTGGAGGTGTTGCCGGGATCGGTTTTTTACGGCAGCAAAAATCTGAAAAAGCTGCAGCTCCCGAAAAATCTGAAAGAAATCGACATATACAGCGGCTTTGACGATTGCCCGAAATTATCCGTCATTACTTTGTCCCAGAAGAGTCCGAATTTTTCTGTGAAAAACAAAATGCTATTGTCCAAGGACAAAAAGAAGCTGGTCTGGGTTCTTCCTGCAAAGAAGAAAGTTTCGGTTCCGGATACGGTAGAGGAAATCGGAGAGAATGCATTTTTGCGGTCCCAAGTTACCGAGGTAAAACTAGGGAAAAATGTATCAATATTGCCATCGATGTGTTTGAACAGCAAGAATGTTAAAAAGATTACTCTGGATAAAAAAAATAAATCACTTGCAAAGGATGGGCAGTGCATTTATCACAGAGAGGATAATTCTTTTGCCGTGGGGATTGCGAAGAATAAAAAACTTGTTATTTCTTCCAAAATCACGAAAATTACAGAAAATTACAGCATATGCGGAGTCAGGCTGTCGAAAGGGCAAGGCGGAGCCGGTCTGCTGAAACGGCTGGATATTCCGGCCAGCGTGACACAGCTTGGCGCGAATTGGATACGGCCCTTTGACGCGGATAAGGTGTATTTTCATAATCCCACGCCGCCGCAGTTGGACAAAGAGGGCATGGAAGAAGGATATGCGCAGCTTCCGGTTTTTTGTGAAATCTATGTGCCGAAGGAGTCGCTGCAGGCGTACAGGGATTGGTATAAAGCGGAAGATCTTGACGATACGATTGATGAAGAGGATTGGCATACTTTTTAGAAAAACGGCATAATAAGTGGGCGTAGAGTCGGATATAATAAATCCCCCGGTTGTCTCGGATGACAGCCGGGGGAACATTTTAAAAATATTTTAAATCTCTTTTAAATATCAGACATTTATATCAGATATTCAAGTCGAAGCGGGAACCGACGGTCTCCGTCTCCTCCTCCTGAATTTTATCCCAGTCCACATTTTTGATTTTTTCCAGCAGCTCCTCCAGAGAATCCGCTTTGACGGTAGTCTTTTTATGCTTTCCGTGGATGTGATCCTCTTTTTTGGACTCCTCTGCTTTTTCGCTCTCTTTTTTCTCTTTCACTTTCTCCAGGTGCTCCGAATAGCGCTGGCTCATCTTGTCCAGTTCTGCGAAGAAAGTAACCGATCCGTCGGAGCCGATGGACACGCCCATGCGGGTAATATCCTTGCCATCCTCGCCCAGCTCTTCTTTCGCGTTCTTCAGCTGGCCGGTGGCGTTCTCCAGAATCCCCAGATACTTCGCCTTTGCGTCCTCATCGGACGCCATCTCCTCCAGCGTCTCCGGATCGATCAGCACGCTGAACTCCTTGGTTCCGCGGTTTAAGTAGGAAGCGGCCTCCTCGTCGCTGTCATACTCCGCAATGAAGAAATCCATGTTGGAATACTTCTTCTGAAGCTCCTCTAACAGCGCTTTCGCCTTGTCGCTCAGCTCTGGCGCGGATTTCTTGTCAGTTTTTTCATTTTTCTGCATCTTTACCTTGTTATCCTTGTCCTTCCGGCTGATGGTATCCTCGTAGTAATTTCTCTGGTAAGCTGCGTAATTCGATATCCTATTATCCATAGCTAATGCCCTCCATTGCTTTTATTATAGTAAGTCCGTTTACGATACTTTATTACTATATCGGCAATTTTCGCGGATTTTTTAGGGGAAAATATTATTGTCTTTAAAAAATCAAATAACAATGCCTTTTTTACAATAGGAAATGAGCGCATCTTGTAAAAGAAAAATGGTTAAAGTTCCGCCAGAATCTCGCCAATATCTCCGTCGATAACGACGGATTTCGCAGCGATTTCATCGGGCGCGAACGCCTCGCCATAATTCAGGCAGGCATAGGCGGCATCCTGCCACTCGTTTGTCATCTGCCAGAAGGGATACTTGATTATGCCGGGCGTGTTAAAGCCCACGGCGAGCTCCAGGAACAGCACTTTCGCATTTTCATGTCTGCGGAGAAATTCCGTGTACCGATTCGCGGCCCTGTGCCACCCCTCGTCCTCGACAAAGGTATCGTCCGCCCGGAGATTCATTGTCATAGGCCTGCCGCATTTCGGACAGTGCGGGGCGAGGTCGGTCGGAATCTTCATTTGGAGGGACTGCCTATCCGGCGGGATTAGTGAGCCGTCCTCATCAATGGAGTGCCCTTTCGGCGGGACCAGTGAGCCGTCCTCATCGATGGCGTACCCCTGCGTCTGAACCATTTCGCGGATAATATTTTCGTTGTCATAGGTCGAGCTGTGGCAGGGCTGGCTGCACTGGAAAAGTCCATAGTCGCCCTGCGTGTAAAAAAGCCTGAGCTTGTCAAATCCATTTTTCTGAAAACAGTGGTCCACATTGGTGGTCAGCACAAAATAATCCTTATCGCGCACCAGTTCAAACAGCCTGCGGTAAACCGGCTTTGGCGGATTCATAAACCGGTTGATGTAAATGTACCGGCTCCAGTACGCCCAATATTCCTCCGCCGTTTCATAGGGATAAAAGCCTCCCGAATACATATCCTTGAAAAAATATTTTTCCGCGAAATCAGAAAAATACTTCTCAAAGCGCTCTCCGGCATAGGTAAATCCGGCGGATGTGGACAGTCCTGCTCCTGCGCCGATCACGACGGCGTCCGCGCTCTCAAACAGCTTTTTCAATTTATCGATGGATTTTTGATAATTCGTTTTATCCCAGCAATCGCCGGTAGATTTCGAGGTCGTTGTCCTTGAAAACATTAAAAATCACCTCCAGGCCATTTGGATTTTTTGTTTATCTCTTTCCATCTTTGAGATTCATGATCCCACATTACGGTATATTCTGTATCATCAATTATACTATTGACAACCGGTAACAATAGTGTCCGCAGCAAGTTTACCACATCATTTAGTTCTGCCTTCACCAGTGCTTTCTTCTTTTTCAGAAACGCCTTCCATCTGTTCTGATGAATCTCACTTGTTATAAAGTTATATGTAAAAGCAAATATATCATTAAATCCGCTTCCTCTGTGTGCAAAGGTTTCTTTAACGGATTCTTTCAACTCCATTCCATCAAGATCATACCGGTTAGCAAGCATATAAATATCATAGAAGTCCTTATATCTGCTGTTTGCATCTCCAAGAGAAACTATGGCCTCAAACTTCTCTGATATCACTGAGGAAATAGAATACGCATAAATTTCTGGCACTTCCATATCAAGTAGCACCGGGAACTCCATTTTCACTCTGTCCGGATATACCACATCCCCAAATCCGATATCAATTGATACCGGAACCCTGGTTCTGTCCAAATATGTCATGATAGACACATTCACACCATGGTATTCCTTGAACTCAGTTATATCCTTAACCTCTAAAGTATCCAAATCATACCGAAGCGCATCATCACACTCGACAGAAAATATGCTTTCAAACACTTTCTTCATATTTCCCACATTATTCGACATATTCCCTGCCAGAAGGTCGATATCTCTTGTAGCTCTTGCAAATCCTCCTTCAAAGAGCGCATATAGGAATATACCACCTTTCAGAGTAAAGTTTTCCACATATTCTGACACTGACAGTCTGTATACAGTTCTTTCTAACCCATACGCCGTCAGCACTTCCTGAAACGTCTTTCTACTTGCAATTGCCTGATTCTTCAATTTGTCCTTTACCGAAATTGCACTTATCATACGAGTACCTCCAAATATTGTCTCATCGCTTTCTCACATTTCATCAGTTCTGCATACTTCAGAAGCCGGTTCAGATTTCGATCTTTTCTCTGCAAATAAGTCACAAGGATTTCTTTTGTCTCCTCTATCCCAACCTTTTCCTTGTAAAATACGATATCAACAACAGTCTTTTCCATATCGTAGATCTGGAATTCATTTTTACCTTCCCTGATCGTTGTAACTCCCAACGCATGTCTATCATCTGTATAATGATGGACATTCATCTGTGGCCAGACCGGCATAGTGGATATCTTAGCCTTCCTGGGTATGGCAACATCGACTGCATCCGGAATGAATGTCGTCAGATTATAATAAACCGCTGCACTGAGCAGGCAGATTACCCCCTTCGGAGCATAAGCTTCAATATAATAGAAATCGGATTCTTCTCCACAATATTCTGTATTCTCGTAATAACTCTTATTCAATTTTATAAGTTTTCCTTCGCTGACCAGCTTGTTGACCTTATACTGTGAGAAGCCTTTACTCTTAAGCTCCTGCATGGAAAAAATCTTTTGATCCCCAGAAAGCACTGCTGTACCTGCCATTTTTTCCACCTCGATTTCTTTTGGTTTATTTTCGGCACTTTTAATTTGTGCCGAATTTCAATTAAATATTACAGCCAAATAAGCTGCTTGTCAATCAAAATATGAGGTGATTTATTTCAAAAGGTTTTTATAAAACAGATAGTCAATATCCTTAAACACATTGAAAATAATCTTGATTCCGCTTCCCGTTTCATCCAGATGATCCTTAACCGTCTTGACGGCAATTTCTGCTGCTTTTTCATTCGGGAACATAAATACTCCTGTGGATATACAGCAAAATGCAACACTCGATAGTCCATTCTCATCAGCCAATTTAAGAATAGACCGATAGCATGATGTGAGGTCATCTTCATTCTGTTTTGTCAGCCTGTGCTGCACGATAGGACCGACGGTGTGAATGATATGCTTCGCAGGAAGGTTGAATGCCGGCGTGATCTTTGCCTGCCCTGTCGGTTCCGGACAGCCCTGCTTCTCAATGATATCATTACAGCAAAGTCTAAGCTCGATACCGGCCTTTGAACCCAGAATGTTATCCAGACACGAATGAAGCCACTGATAGCAGCCGGTGAAGCCAGAGTTAGCCGGATTGACCACTGCATCCACCGCAAGCCTGGACATATCTCCCTGCCACAGATAGATTCTTTCATCAGCTCCAATCGGCGACAGATCTGCTAACTTTACTATGCCGGCTGCTTGATTTTCCGCAGTCAAGTATTCATCCTGAACCTTCAAAAACTTATCACTGATGGGTTCAGGCATACGAATATTCATAAGACCTCTTAGCAGATTTTTCTGTTCCTGTTCTTCTGACGGTATTTTTACATCAGATACATCCGATCTCTCCGCCAGTAGCTGTTCTATCAACCATATCCTCTGTTCTTCATGTGTCATTTACATCAATTCCCTTCTGCCTTGCTAATTCTTTCATCTTCTCTAACTTATCTCTGTCTGGTTCATTAAGTCCTCCTCTCTATTGCCTGTAAAGGGGATTGCGGTTTGCTGCTGCTTGTATTTTGCCGTTTATAAGATTATAATATATCCATAAAGAAAAAATGTAAAGTAAGCACTTTATTGTGCCATAGTTACCAAAAGGAAACCAATGTGGAAATGAGGGGTTTTTATGAAAAAAGATTTGCCTGCCTGTCCGGTAGAAACTACGCTGATGCTTATTAGTGATCGTTGGAAAGTGCTGATTATCCGAGATTTATTGGATGGCACAAAGCGTTTTGGGGAATTGAAAAAATATTCCCCCGGCTGTCATCCGAGATGTCCGGGGGAGTTATTATATTCGACGCTACGTCCACTTATTATGCCTTTTTCTAAAAAGTATGCCAGTATTCCTCATCAATCGCATAGGCAAGCTTTTTCTCTTTATACCAGGCCTTATATGCCCGCAGCGATCCTTTCGGCACATAGATTTTGCAATAGACCGGTAGTTGTGCCTGCCATCTATCCTTGCCCTTTTTGCTCAACTGTGGCGGCGTGGGATTATGAAAATACACCTTATCCGCTTCAAAGGGCCGTATCCAATTCGCGCCAAGCTGTGTCACGCTGGCCGGAATATCCAGCCGTTTCAGCAGACCGGCTCC
>CANRJU010000165.1 GCA_947631075.1 uncultured Lachnospiraceae bacterium | reverse complement strand
CCTGTAATCGACAGATCGGATATAAAATTGGAGCTGAAAGTCTTGCAATTAAACATCAATCCGGGGTATAATGAACCTATAAAAAAAGAATGCAGGCTTCTGATGGAGTACTGCCAGTATGTGTCGAAGGTTCGGGAGCACAGCCGCACCATGGAACTGCGGGAGGCCGTGGAACGGGCGGTGACGGAGTGCATCCGGGAAGGAATATTGGAAGATTTTCTAAAAAAGAACAGGGCGGAGGTGATACACATGAGCATATATGAATTTGACGAGGAAAAATACCATAAGGCGCTGCGCCAGGAGAGCTGGGAGGAAGGCCGGGAATTCGGCCGAAAAGAAATTGCCTTTCGTTTGTTTGACAAAAATAGACCTCTGGATGACATCAGCGACACTCTGGGAATATCCATGGATTATACCCTGGAGTTGCACCAGCAGTATGAGCATATGGTGCAGGAGGAGACAAATTACGGGGAAAAATAAAGTTTTTGATATTATTTAAGACACAAAGCCTGCCCGAACTGATAAATTAGACAAGGCAGGCTTTATCCTCATTCAAGCAATCCACAAATATCTGTAATTAGGGAAGTAATATTTGCTATTCCATTTACAACTCTATAAACTCCCAGCCTCATTGCTTCATCAGAATATCTTTTTATTGCCGTCTTACTACAATAAACTACAATTGGCACTTGGCAATGTAAAAAATTGAGTCCTTCAATTAATGTTATTCCTGCAGTGCTCTCATTTCCTCGGCCCATATCTGTAATAATAAGATCATACAATTCTTGTCTATATAATTTTAATCCTTGCTCAGTTGTAAGCGCAATATCAAAATGGATATTTTTTTCTTCAAAAAAATTAATTACCAATTCATTATTTATCGGATAATCATCTACCCATAAAATTCGTCCATACCGTTTTGGGGGGGATTTGACAGGTAACTCTTTATTTCTTGGTACTTCATTAATAAATTCCCAAATAAGTGCATGAAGATCATCCACTTTTTTTACTAAAACCTTATTATCCAATTCTTCTTTTTTTCTAAATTGCTCTTTTATCAGCTTTTGAAAATAACTGGACCACTGCTTTTTCAGTATTTCTTCTATATCAGTTTCTTTTTTAAAAGTAAAAATACTATTTCCAGACTCCCTTAATCTAACAATATTAATAAACTCAAAAATATATTTAGCTGTTTCTTGCTTTTCTATTGAAGGGAATGTAATTTCACTAATAAATGGTTTATTCTTATTTTTTTCGTACAATTTATGATCACTGAATACATCTTCTTTAATAAATACATATACTGGAATCCCATATTCAATAGCTTTCAAAACCTCTAAGTGCGTTATTGAAAGTCGTTCATCGTCTATTGCTGTTCCTGCTTCTAATTTTTCTTTGACTTTTTTTAAATCCACGGTAGATACTGCTTCACTTATAGCTTTTCCTCCAAAACGCCCTCCTATAAGCAAAATAAGCATATCCGAATTTTTGACCTCTTCTATACAACTGATATGCATATAAATTCTTGGATCATACAAAATATCACCATATTCGCTCATCACCGGCTCATAGCCAATATTACAAATAAAATTTCTCAATCCATCTCTTACATTTGCCAAATCATAACAAGTTGATGATAAAAAGACCCCTAATACTGACACATTATCTCCTCCTGGCTTTTTGACGGTACATTCTCGTCCTATAATAATTGTATTCAAAATAGATCATGTCAAGGATGGCCTTCGGATTTTCTCTGACCTCATTTAAAAGATTTACATCCTGGGAATAGAAAATCTGCTACGGCGCACAGGTCGCATCTAGCGCTGTCTACAACAGTTTTGCAGATTATACCACGTCTTTTTATACTTTGCGTAATTCTACTAATAATTTTCATATAAATCTCCTCTCCATCTTAATTTTTACTATATGATATTTCCACTTCGCCTTTTCATGCGAACCATGTAATGGTGTTTTCCAATATTAAAATAGCAGGAATTAGACTATTTATACCCGGCCTCTCGTCAGCTTTGAAATCAGTTCATGGACATCCTTATTTCTCCCAATCGTACACATAAATATAAGATTCGGAACAACAGCACAGATCACAATTCTGATTACAAACTTGACAAAGCTATAACCTGCAACAACGCGGTAACAAAGGAAATAGGTAAGCACCCCTGCTACGACGACCACTCCACATTGCAGTGCCAAACGCTTCAAATAATCCCACGGCCTGTCTTTAAAATACCGCTTGAACAAAATTCCGAGCAGCCAGGGATATGACATGCACACAGATGTAAATAATGTTGCAAATACTACGCCGTCCAAGCCGAAAAAGCGAACAAAAAGAATATCGCCTATGATATTCAAGACCGAAACTATGTACGGCCTTGACTTCCCATACCACCACATACCGGCGGCGTCTCGATATAATGTAAGCACGTCCAACATCTTCCACCCGAAGAAATACACGCCGAACATGATGACCGTAGCCGCCGAAAGAAGGTATTCCTCGCCCACCCATATCCGCATAAACGGCTGGAACAGGCACATCATGGATATAGAGCAGAACCCGGATATCCAGACGAACAAGGAGGAAATCCTGCAAAAATCCCGATAGTTCTTTTCAAGGCTTTCCGTGACCATGCTGTTGCCGACACTCGGGCGGATGGAATCAAATATCACCATTACCAGGTTACGCACAGCGCTGATAATCATGTAATAATTGTTATAACAGGCCACAGCAGTGAGTCCCAAGAACGATGAGATCACGATTGTATCCGTAGAAAGCAGCACGGTCCCTCCGATCCTTTCGCCAATCAACGCGATGACATTTTTATATATTCCCTTAAGTTCATTTTTTTCAACAGAGCCCCGGCATCTGTACTGGGGATACACCCTGTCGACGACAAATGACCTCACGAGATTTGTAACCACCGTGAACACGGGGCTAACGGAAACATATACCATGTAATTTTTCCACAGGCATAAAACGAGCAGCTGGGACGCA
Source organism: uncultured Lachnospiraceae bacterium (assembly GCA_947631075.1). Classification (GTDB taxonomy): domain Bacteria; phylum Bacillota; class Clostridia; order Lachnospirales; family Lachnospiraceae; genus Eubacterium_F. The sequence continues at coordinate 3,351 of CANRJU010000165.1, read as the reverse complement.
TACATGGCAAGATTGACACATATGATGATCCAGTTTGAAATATCTTCCCGCTGGGAGGCCGTAAGCAGGCCGCTCTTATAAGAAAACATAAAGTAGCCTATGACCGTGTTCAGCAGAAAAATAAGATACAGCTCATAGACATTTATATCCGCAGGTACTTCCCCATTGATAAAAGACCTTACGAATGGCAGAATAGCAAGGCCGAGTGCGAGAATGACACATCCGACAATATGGTAAATCTTTTTGTAGAGATTTAAAAGTGCGCACACTTTTTCCGTGTCAGCCTCCGCAATCGGCTTATACATGCTGTAAACAAGCGCGGAGCCAAAGCCCAGCTCGCTGATGCTGAGCATCATCAGAACCGAACTGAACAGGCCGTTCAGGCCGGCATAATCCATGCCGATCTTTTTGATGATCACGGTCCGGATAATAAACGGGAAAAATATCGTCACCATACGACTTGTAATGCCTGACACGGTATTCCTTATTGAATTTTTCAGCCTTCCGTCCGGCATTGTATCACCTCTGGCTTAGTTCATTTTGTTATCTTTATAAATACCTGTATTAAATTCCAAGAGCTTTTATTATTTACTGTTTGATTTTAATATTTCCTGTATTCCTTTAGAAAAACCGACGGCAGGCTTCCACCCCACATCTTTTTTCAGCCCGCTAATATCAGCACATAAATACATGACCTGCTTTTCCGAATATGGAATTGCTCCAAATTCGAGCGAAGTACCGGGACTGACAACATCTCTGACCTTCTCCATATATTCTCTCAAGGGCCTGGCCTGCCCGCTTCCAATTACATATGTCTTTCCATCAATGCCTTTTTCACCAAGCATTCTGAGCGCTCTTGCCGCATCCCCGCTGTACAGGTAATCCCAGATCTGCTCTCCCCCGGTAAGCACAGGAGACTCGTTCTTCTGAAGCTTGTTTATCAGAGACATAATCATGGTATTTTCTCTATCATTAGGTCCGTAGACGCTGAGAATCCGTGTCCAGATATGTTTCATTCCCATCTGGTGAGCATATTCCCGGGTCATCTGTCCCGCACAGAGTTTTGCCATCCCGTATCCGTTTTCTGGAAAACATGGAGTCTCTGGTCCTAACAGACCATCAGCTCTGCCATACTCTGCCTGGGAACCTGCACCTATAAAAACATTACAGCCAAACCGTTTTGCAGCATTAACGGCGTCAAGGGCATATTTAATATTGTCTGCCTGAGCTTCCATATTATTTCTTCCGAGCCTGTCAGTGGCCGCCCACGCAAAATGGTAAAAAACGTCATATTCTTTTCCATTGTCGTTTTGAAGCTCAGATAATTCGCTCAAATCACAATATTTTTTTATAATAAGGGGATGATCCGGTATTCTTTCATTTTTTTGTGAATCTTTGCGGCAAAGAACAAGTAATTCGATCCCATTTTCAAGTAATTCCTTTATTAACGCCGTACCTACAACACCGGTGGCGCCTGTTAAAATCGCTCTCTTCATTATAAAATATCCTTATATATCCATATTATTTATCTCATCATAAAGCATTCTGTCAAGCAGTGGTTCCTGATCCTGATTCGGCTTTCCAAATTCAAGTTTTGGATAAACATATGTATCTTCTTTAATTTTAATCTCAATAAATATGGGCTCATCACTTTCAAATGTACTTTTTTCCATTGAATCTATATCTTTTACGCTTTCGCAGCATATGTATTTTATTCCATAGGCAGCTGAAATCGCTTTGAAGTCAGGAACACCATATCCTCCTGAGGACACGGTCTGAGTATATTTTTTGCTGAAATACATCTCCTGAAAATGCCGTATCATTCCAAGCGCGTAATTGTTCAAAAGAATGATTTTAACTGGCAGCTTTTCATGCGCGACGGCCATCAGTTCCTGAATATTCATCTGTATGCCTCCGTCACCACTAAAACAGATGACAGGTCTTTTACATGATGCGATGCAGGCTCCGATAGATGCAGGAAGGGAGTACCCCATTGCTCCATGCCCTCCACTGAAAAGAATCCTTTGCCCTTTCTTCAGCCCAAGCGACTGGGCAACCCATACCTGGTTCTGTCCGACATCCGTAGTGATAATAGCATTTTCAGGCATGAGCTTTCCTATTTTTTTAACCAAAGAATTCGGCATTTTTTCATCTAATCCGTACAACTTCTCTTTTATTGATTCACATAAGCTGATCCATTCTGTATAATCCTCTGGCTCGAGCTTCCCTAATACTTTTACAAAACGGCTTATATCATCGCAAATATGAATTTCATCCTTTCGGATTTCATAATTCAGCTCATCCTCATCAATATCTACCCTGATTATCTTTGCATGCAGAGCAAAATTTTCTCTTTTAGCCCCGGTCTGTCTTACATCAAGCCTTGCTCCAATCGATATCAGCAAATCGCATTTTGAAACCAAAAAATTTGCTGTTCGCTCTCCATAAGCGCCTATAAAGCCATAATTGTATGCATATCCTGCTGCAATATCGACAGCAATCATCGTAGTCACAACAGGCATATTCAATTTTTGCACTGCTTCGGATATCTCATTAACAGCTCCGGCCGTCTTTATTCCATTGCCAAGCAGGATCAGCGGTTTCTTCGAACAGCTCAGCAGTTCAGTCAGCAGTTTTGAATATTCAAAAGAAACACCTTGAAAAACAGGAGAATATCCCATAAGCATTTCAGGATCAATATCTGCGCGGAATATATCCATCGGAATATCCAACAATACAGGTCCTTTTCTTCCGGACATGGCAATATAAAAAGCATAATCAAGCTGATACTTAATATCTTCCGCCCTTTCAATTTTTACAGCATATTTTGTTACATGCTTAACCATCGACACAATGTCTGTTTCCTGAAATCCGCGCTGCCTGATTTTCCTTTCGCCTTTGCCTTCAAATGTATTTACCTGGCCTGTAATAAACAACGCGGGAACAGAATCAAAGTAAGCATTGCATATTCCCGTCACAAGATTAGTTGCTCCTGGTCCGCTCGTAGCGTAGGCAACACCCATCTTGCCGCTGGCCTGCGCATAACCGCAGGCAGCAAAAGCCGCTCCCTGCTCATGATAGGCCAGATGTGATTTGATCCTATTGTTTCTTTTACGCAAAGAATCCATAAAATATGTCACCATTCCGCCAGGATAGCCAAATATATCCGTTATGTCTTTAGAAATAAGATATTCTACTATATAATCAGACACTCTTTTTTTCATATTCTCTTCATCTCTCACTTTTTATGGCTTCCTTTATCACTTCCGCCATGTAATCAATCATCTCATCCGTCATTCCCGGATACACGCCTACCCAGAACGTGTTGTTCATGATAAATTCCGTGTTCTC
>CANRJU010000164.1 GCA_947631075.1 uncultured Lachnospiraceae bacterium | reverse complement strand
ATGATGGCCCACGCTCCGGGCCAGACAAGACTTGCTCACGGAAAACTCCGACCGGTCCGCCGTGCTCACCGCTTTTTTTATGTAGCTGAGCAGAAAGCCGTTGTACTTGACCTCAAGCACCGCCAGATCGTCCCTCACGTCTCCCTTTTCCGCCCGGTTCACCACATCGGTATATATCTCCTCCGCCTTGTCCTTGCGCTCGGCGGCCATCTTCTCCTCCAGATCGCTCAGCGTCTCCTCCTCATTTTCATTCGGCGAAGCGCTCTCCTGCGGCTCCTCCGTCTGGTCCGAGTCGCTCTCGCCGGAGGTGTCGAACTCGCTGAAATACTGGGAAATATTCACCACCTGGTCCGTACCCACTGTGACCATGGGGCCCTCGCCGATCGTGCTTCCGCCGCTGTCAAAGATATTGATGCTCTCCGTCATGGACGTGACCAACTGCTCGTATTTGTCCGCGTCTACCGTGGACATGGAGAACAACAGCACGAAAAAGCAGAGCAGAAGGTTCATCAGATCCGCAAATGTGTTGATCCATCCGCCGGTATCCGGCGCTGATTCTTCTCGTTTCTTACGGGCCATTAAGCGTCACCACCTTGCTCCCCGCCGTTGTCATTGTTAAACACGCTGTTTCTCTGGCCCGGCGCCAGGAACGACTTCAGCTTCTCCTCGATTACGCGCGGGTTCTCGCCCGCCTGTATGGACAGGATGCCCTCGCAGATAACTTCCTTCACGGCAATCTCCTTGCGGTTGTTGGCGCGCAGCTTGGTCGCGATCGGAATCGCCAGCCAGTTCGCAAGCATAGAACCGTACATCGTGGTGATCAACGCCACCGCCATGTTCGGTCCGATGGAACTCGGATCGTCGAGGAGCTTCAGCATGTTGATCAGTCCGATCAGGGTACCGATCATTCCCCAGGCAGGGCCCATGCCCGCCAGGCTGTCCCAGAATCCGATTCTCTTATTATGCCTCTGCTCGATGCAGTCGAGCTCCGTCTCCAAAATGCTCGATACCAGCTCCTGGTCGGTGCCGTCCACAATCAGCATGATTCCCTTTTTCAAAAACTCGTCGTCCACGTCTCCCGCCGCTTCCTCGAGCTGCAGAAGGCCTTCCTTTCTCGCCACGTTGGCAAGGTCGATAATTTTATGTATAATATTGGCCTCGTCATTGGCGGGGACCTTGATCGTCAGAAGAAAGGACTTTAAGGAAGCCACGAACTCTCCCAGACTCTCCGACATCGTCACCATACACATGAAGGAACCAAGGACCGTAACCAGGAATGAGGGCGCGTCCCAGAAGTTCCCCAGAGCGGCAACCCCCTGATCGCCGGACACGATACCGTACACAATGGCTCCCGCACAGCCAAGAAGGCCGATTATAGTTGCTAAATCCACGATCACACCACCTTAACTTTAGTTCAAGATTTCTCTCTCATATAATTTTACTAAATTTTTTATCTCTTGTCTACTTTCTTTTACAATAATTTTTTTTTCATTCGTCAAAGTGATGACTGTGTCCGGCGTCTCCTCGATCGATTCGATCAGTCTCGAGTTGATTGTGAGCACCGTTCCGTTCATTCTTGTCACGTCGATCATACGCGTCTCCTTCCTATAATTACCATATGCCCGCCACTTCAGGCGCATCCCTATGAACAGGCAAAAGGGTGACTGTCGCCAGTCACCCTGCCATTTATATATCCGCCCCCTAAGCAGATTGTTTACTTATCGTTTCAGATTTACCAGTTCCTCCAGCATGGAGTCGGAGGTGGTGATCACGCGGGAGTTGGCCTGGAAGCCACGCTGCGTCGTGATCATGTCCGTGAACTCGGTAGCCAGGTCCACGTCGGACATCTCCAGAGCGCCGATGGAGAAATCTCCTATCTCGGTGACGTCGATGCCGATTCCGTCAAAATCACCTGAGTTCAAAGAGGTGGAGTAGAGGCTGTTGCCCGCTGCCTCCAGACCGGATGGGTTGGCAAAGGTCGCTACCGCGATCTGGCCTAACAGCTTCTTCTCACCATTGCTGTACACGCCGTAAATCATGCCGTCGGTCTGAATGGTGAAGCCCTGCAGGGAGCCCGCCATGTTGCCGGCGCCGTCGCCCTCCTTGTCGCCTCGCTCCGGCTTTACCGAGCAGGTGCCGTTTGCGGCGTAGTTGCTCAGATCGGAGAAATCAATGTCCACGCCATTTGTAGAGAAAGACTTGATTGTCCCATCACTTCCATCCTCACTTTCAGAATTTTTAATTTTTAGATTCAGTGTATTCAAAAGTTCATCCTCGGTCGGTGTTGTCGCACCTCCTACTGCCGTCACACTCTTAAAAGAGCCCTTATTTCCATCAAAGGAGAGTGTTGGCCATTCTGCTGGCGGATGAATCGTAACTGCTCCCGTATCTGGGTCAACAGAATATTGGCCTGCTCCTTCTCCGGGTGCAAAATCCACTCCTCCAAAAGAAAACGTCTGTCCTGTAGACACATACGATCCTGAATCTTCCCCTTCTCCTTCTTCCCACTTGCAAAGGATAGACTTGCCGTCCGGTCCCAGAATGTCGTCGATGCGGACAGAAAAATCATTTACTGAATCCTCGGTTTTCTTCATCAGGTTCATCTTCACGGTGTAGAGATTTCCCACATTGTCATAAAAGCTGGGCGCGATGGCGTATCCCGCCCCGTCCGGGCTGAATGTCACATTCTTATCGTTGCTGTCCACGTTGCCGGTCAGCGTGATATCCGTGGTGGCGCGCGGCTCCGAGTAAGCATTCTCGCCGGTGTTCAGGCGCAGCTCCGAAGCGGTATCCTTGCGGATATCCCCGCTGGCGTCCACGCCCCATCCCAGTACGGTAGAGCCGTTGGTCGTGCAGACAAGAACGCCGTTGGCGTCCACGTCCAGCGCGCCCGCCTTGGTGAAGTAGGTGTTGCCGTTCTTGCGGACGATCAGAAACGCGTCGCCGTTGATCATGATGTCCATGCCGCGGTCCGTGCGCTGGGTTGCCCCCGTACCGCTCAGGTCTACGACGATGGAAGCCACGTTGGCGCCGAGACCGATCTGCACCGCGTTCGTTCCGGCCGCGCCCGTCTGCGCGTTGGGGCCCGAAGCGCCCTGCGTGGTCTGATAGAACACATCCGTAAACCGGGCGGATCCGGCGCGGAAACCATTGGTATTGACATTGGAAATATTGTTACCGATAACGTCCATCTTCGTCTGATGTACTTTCAATCCGGAAATTCCGGAATACAACGATCTCATCATAATAAATCACCCTCCAATTTTCATTCATGCGCTTTATCTGGCATTCAAAAGCGCGTATGCTTCCTCATAAGGGCCAGCATAACTCATCTTGTTAAATGTTTATTGTCAATTGATTATCGCTCCATCGATATTCGTAAAAACAGCGTGATCCATGTCATTGACGGCCGTCACGACCAGATTGCTCTTTACATTGACGATAAAAGCCATGTCGTCCACCATCACCAGAGATTCTCGCATGCCCTTCTCTCTCGCCTGGCTGGCAGCGTCCTGCAATCTCGCCCGCTGCTCCTCGGACATGTCGATGTTTCTCGTCTCCAGCCGCTTTGACGCGTGCTTGGAAAAGCGAATCTGCTCCTCGGCCGTGTTCTGAAAAATCTCGCCAAAGGTTTTTACCGCTCTCGCATCCCTGCTCTTTGCAGGTTTCGTCTGCATGCGGTCCCGAATCTGCTCAATGGACGCATAATTCGATTGATTTACATTCATATCGCTCAGACCTCCCTGCATTTTTTCTACTCTGTCTCCGTCGGATTTCCTTCTGTCGGATTGCTTTCCGTCGGATTGCTATCCGTCTTGTCAGCGCTATCGTCCGGGTCTACGGTATCTCCTGTGTCCGGATCGGCGCCCGTACTGCCGTCGCCCTCATCGCCGGTTCCGCCGTTCACTACATTGACCTTGACCTGGTCGGATATCACGGTGTTGTACGGATCGTCGAAATAAAACGTCAGATCGTACGTTCCCGGCGAAAGTCCCGCGAAAGCGTCCGGTGAAATCGTCAGCACGCCGTCGTCATAGGTAAAGTGGCTGGCGTCGATAAACTCTCCGTTCATATCTACGGCCACGCTGCTCGCCTCGTATCCGTTGCTTCCCAGATTGAGGTTTACGGTGTACATCTTCGGATTCGTCACATCGTATGTGATCTCCGTCTTTTCCACACTGGGAAGATATTTCTGGATCGCGTAGTAGGTATCCATCACCTGCACCAGATCCGCCATCTCGTATGTCTTTCCCTCAATGGAAAGGTACGCCTCTCCGTTCTTGATCTCCACATAGTCCACAATGCCGGTCACTTCGTTGACCTTGCCCGCGGAATCGGTATTCTGTACTACTACCTGCTTTCCTACCAGGCTGTACGCGGATGTGTTGGCAAATGTAGAGTTCAGGTTGGTCATCTGCTCCAGCGCGGAGAACTGCGCCAACTGCGCGATGAACTCGTTGTCGCTCTGGGGGTTCAGGGGATCCTGGTTGGACAGCTGGGTCACTAACAGCTTTAAAAATTCGTCCTTGCCCAGCTCGCTGGAACCTCTCTGGTTCACCTTACGCTCGTTGGAGCCGTACGTCAGATCTTCCAGCCCGGTCACCAGATCGCTGCTGTTGTTCACTCCTGCCATATTCTAACCTCCTTACTGTAATTTTCTTTACGCTGTATAATCTACAACACTGTTACCGTCTCTGCGGGCAGTCTCTGTCTGCCTGTCATCCTCAAATTCGTCCTCAACGGCTACGTCGCTGTGGCGTCCGCGGTCTCTCCGTCCTCCCGGCTGGTTCTGCTGTCTCTCCTGGAACGCCGGGCTGTTGTCCCGGTTCAGTCCAAAATCGGAAACGGCTACCTCCACCGCGTCTACCTTCAATCCCTGCTCGTCGAATGTCTGCTTCAGCGTGATCATCTGGCTCTCAAGCGCTTCTTTTGCCATCTGGTTCTCCACGAGAAGTACAGCGTTTGACATGCCGTTGGCTGCCGCGGATACCTGGATGTGAACTCTCCCGAGCATAGCCGGGTGAAGCTGCAGCTCCATGCTGGTGGTCTCCGGCATAACCCGGATCTTCACCTGATTCACTACCTGCTCTACGATCCGGCTCATGGAAACCTCTGTCTCTTGTACGCCTTCCGCATGGCTCTCCTGGAACGCTTCTGTCAGCCTCTCGGCAAACAGCTGTGCCGCCGTCTCGCCCGGCCTGGCCGGTGCCTCGGTCTCCTCCGGAAGCGCTGTCTGCTGCGCAGCCTGGGATCCGGTCTGGCTCTCATCGCCGCCCTGCCCGGTCTCTGTCTCCACCGTGACGGTGAAGCCCTTCTGCGCCTCTGTGGGCACGGCCTCCTCCTGCGCGTTCGCGGTCTCCTGGTCCGCTGTCACAAGCTCCTTCTCCGGAACTGCTGCCTGCGGCGCCGCCTTTGCCATCTGCTCCGGCTCTGGCTCCGTCTCCAGCTCAGGAACCGCTGCCTGCTCTGCCTGCGCGCCCTGCGGCATCTGTGACATCTGTTCGCCGGTCTCACCGGCCTCCGCGAGAACCTGGGCAATCTGCCCGCTTAACTGCTCCCACTCATCCGCCAGGTCGCTGTTGGTGAGAAATGCCGCCTTGTCGGCAATCCCGTGAACTTCCATCACGAACTGCATCAGCATCTCCTGCATGGTCTGGGCGCCTTCCTCCCCCTGAACCGGGAACAGGATATCCGATACCGACAGATCCATCTGGTCTAAAATATCCTGCAGCTGCACTTCATCCAGTCCCAGAATCTGCTGCATCAGCGCCATCACCTGTTCTCTCAGGGATGTGACGTCCATCGGCTCCTCCGGGAGCGCCTCAACGGCCATGTCTCCGCCGTCTCTGCCCGCCTTGAGATTCACCTTGGCGCTCTCGGGCGGCTGGCCCTTGGTCAGCTTGACCGCTTTGCCCTTCGCCTGTCCGGCGTCAATCGGATTCCTGCTGCCGCTGGCCGCGTCGCCGTGAACCGGCTCCGCCTTGTCCGCGCGCTTTGTCATAAAGCTGTCAAACCCGGAATCCTTCGCCTTCGCGCTCTTTGCCGGCGCTACATCCGACATCTTTGAGGTGACAAGGGAAATTCCCTGTGTCTGCATTGCGCATCCTCCTTTCTATTCAATTTTCTACAAGAAATATATCGGCCATTTCGACCCTTTCATTAAGGGTTTTTGCCCTATTTCTTCATCGCTGTCATTTTGGTGGTGACCTGCGCCGCCGTCGTCGGCGACATATTCTGCAAAATCTCCGCGCTCTTGGAGGCCTGCATGCTGTCCAGAATGCTGGCCACCAAATTGAGGTCGCTGGTCATCTCCTCTAAAATCGCCGCCGCGGAGGCAGGTTCCATTTTCCCGTACATATCGGCCTGATCCTTGATCTCCTGGGTGTACTCGTAGCGCTCCACCACGTCCCGGTAGATCTCCTCCGCGTTATCCGGGGC
>CANRJU010000163.1 GCA_947631075.1 uncultured Lachnospiraceae bacterium | reverse complement strand
CCCAGCCCGGTTCCTCCCACCCGTTTGGAGTGGCTCTTGTCCACCCGGTAGAACCGCTCGAACACCCGGCCCTGATGAGCCGCCGGTATGCCGATTCCCGTATCCCGCACAAGGATATGGACGCTTTCTTCCGTCTCGTTGATGAGAATGTCCACCGAGCCGTTTTCCCGGTTGTACTTGATGGCGTTGTCGCACAGATTGTAAATCATCTCCTCGATTATTTTTCTCACCCCGAACACCTGCGTGTGCCCGCCGGTCAGATGAATTTCCACCTTTCTTTTTTCCGCCTCGCTCCTAAGCCGCCCTATGATTTCCTCTGACAGCTCATACACGTCCACCTTCTCGTGCAGGAAAGAAACATCCCGGCTGTCGAGCTCCGAGAGCTTGATGATGTCGTTGACCAGCGTGATCAGCCTCTGCGCCTCGTCGTAAATGGACTGGGAAAAATCCACGACCGTCTCCACCGGCACGTCCCCCGCCTTCATTAACTCGGCAAACCCGGAAATCGAAGTGAGCGGCGTCTTCAGTTCATGGGAGACATTGGCCGTAAATTCCCGGCGCAGCGACTCCCTCTTTTCCGTCTCCGTAATATCTAAGATAATAATTACCGCTCCGATGGTCGTTTCTCCCTCAAAGACCGGATTCGCAATCAGGCTGTAATACCGCTCCGACCGGACCATGACGCCCTCCGACCGGGCCCCGGAAAGCGCCCCGTCCACCGCCTCGCGAAATTCCTTTGTGTGGCACAGCGTCAGCACGCTGCCGCTGACCGGCGGGATGATGTCTAGGAGCTTCAGAGCCGCCGAATTGTAGGTCAGAAGCTGGGCGTCCTGGTCGATGACCAGAAACCCTTCGCTCATATTTTCCGTGATCAGATTAAATTCCCGCTGCTTTTTTCGCGCCGTTTCCAATTGCTCATCGATAGTCTCATTCTGTTTCGCGATTTTCCGCAGCAGCGGCGTCAGCTCCTCGTAGGTATCGTTGTTTTCCGGCACCTCCAGATCCAGCTTATTGATGGGCTCGATAATCGCCCTCGACACCCGCGAGGACAAAAACAGCGTCAGCACTAACGCAATCGCGAGAATGACAATCATCGGCTGGGCGATGCCAAGGAGAATTGTGACAATGGTGTACTGCTCCGTGGACACGCGAAGAACCTCCTGATTGGACAGCTTTACGGCATAATAGACCGTCTTTTGAGTCAGGGTATCCGAGTAGCGGATGCTCATGCCCTCTCCCGTCTCCAGCGCCTCCTTGATTTCCTCCCTATTTCCGTGGTTGTCAAGAGCCTGGGAATTTGCCTCGCTGTCATACAGCACGCTCCCGTCCGCGTCCACCAGTGTCACCCGGTGATGGTTCTGGCTCTTAAATTCCCGGAAAAAATCCGTCCCCTCATTTTCCACCGCCTGGGACAGATAACCTGCCTCGCTTTTCAGCTCGTTTAGCAGCTGCTCCTCAAAAAATTGAAATAAAATGCCCATTATGAGCACGATTGTCGCAATGAGCACGAGAAATACCGTCAAAAAAGATGATCGAAATATTTTTTTATTCATGATTCCCTCCATTCCAGCTTGTAGCCGATGCCCTTCACCGTCTGGATCATGCGTCCGGCGTCCCCCAGCTTCACCCGGAGCTTGCGGATGTGGACGTCCAGCGTCCGGGACTCCGTGTAATACTCGCCCCACACCCGATTTAAGAGCGCGTCCCGTCCCACCACGTTTCCATCCGCCTCCAAAAGAGCTAAAAGCAGCATATATTCCTTGTATGAGAGGGAAATTTCCTCTCCCGCCACCGAAATAATGTGCTTTGCCGGGTTCACATACAGCTCTCCCGCCTCATAGATTTTTTCATCGCGAGTCTTTTCATAGCGGCGCAGCACGGCCCGCACGCGGGAAATCAGCTCCATCGTTCCAAAGGGCTTGGGAATGTAATCGTCCGCCCCCATGTCAAGTCCCGTCACCTTGTCAAATTCACTGGTCTTCGCCGTGAGCATAATCACCGGTATGTCCGCCGTCTCGCCCCGCTTTTTCAGCTTTTCGAGAATCGACAGGCCGTCCTCCTCCGGCAGCATGATATCAAGCAGAATCAGCTCCGGCAGACTGCCGGAGCCTAAATCTCTCCAAAATTCCACGGGAGAAGAAAATCCCGCAACCTCAAAGCCCTCCTTTGTCAGGGCGTAGCTCACCAGCTTTCTTATATTGTCGTCGTCTTCCACCAAATATATCATATATGTTCCCCCGTTATGGAATAAATTACCCATTCCGCAATATTTTCCGCATGGTCGCCGATCCGCTCCAGATATTTCGCGATCATGACCATATCAATAAAAGCCTCCGTAGCGCCGCGACTGCTAATGCTGTCGTGACTCGCAGTGTCGTGACTGCTAATGCTGTCATGATTATGGCTTCCTGTTATAGATTTTATCAATTTCTGCTTCACCTTGTCAAATAAATCATCTACCAGATCGTCATGTGCCATCACCCGGCGGGCGGCGTCCATATCCAGCTTTACAAAGGACTCCACGCTCTCTGACACCATCTGAATCGCGGCGTCCGCCATATCCTTTATGTGGGTTTCGCTCTCTAATCCGCTGCCCGCCACATAAGGAACAATCTCCACGATATCCGCCGCCTGGTCGCCGATCCGCTCCATGTCCGAGATCATTTTCAGGGCGGCGGAGACGGTGCGAAGATCCCCCGCCACCGGCTGCTGCTGCAGAATCAGCTTGAGACAGAGATTTTCAATGTCCCGCTCCTTCTGGTCAATCTGGCGGTCCGCCAGCAGGCAGTCATTTTTCCCCTTTTCATCGCCGTCCACCAGATATTTTACCGCATTTGTAATCGCCTCCTCGCACAGCGATCCCATCGTGATCAGCTCCGCGTTCAGCTGCGAGAGCTGCCTGTCAAATTTATTTCTCATTATCCGAACCTCCCCGTAATATAATCCTCCGTCCTCTTGTCTAAAGGGGATGAAAACATCTTTTCCGTCTCGCCGGACTCCACCAGTTCCCCCAGAAGAAAGAAAGCGGTCTTATCCGCAATGCGCGCGGCCTGCTGCATGTTGTGAGTGACCATAATAATCGTGTATTTCTGTTTCAGCTCCAGCGCCAGATCCTCAATTTTAGATGTGGAAATGGGATCTAACGCCGACGTGGGCTCATCCATCAGAAGCACCTCCGGCTCCACCGCCAGCGCGCGGGCGATGCACAGCCGCTGCTGCTGTCCGCCGCTCATGCCGAGCGCGCTCTTTTTCAGCCGGTCCTTGCACTCGTCCCAGATGGCCGCCTGCGTGAGCGAGCGCTCCACGATCTCGTCCAGCCGGACGCGGGAGCGGACTCCGTGGATGCGGGGACCGTAGGCGATATTGTCATAAATGCTCATGGGAAATGGATTGGGCTTTTGAAATACCATGCCCACGCGCTTTCGCAGAATATTGACGTCCATATCGCCGTAGATATCCGTCCCGTCCAGCAAAATTTCGCCCTCGATCCGGCATCCGTCCACGAGGTCGTTCATCCGGTTCAGCGTCTTTAAAAAGGTGGATTTTCCGCACCCGGAGGGACCGATTAACGCCGTAATCTCCCGCTCCGGAAGGGACATATTGATATTTTTCAGGGCGTGATTCTGCCCATACCACAAATTCAGGTCTTTCGCGGTCATTATATCCTTCATGCTCTAGCCTCTTTTCCTTTTTAGTTTCACAGCCGCCACCTTTGCCGCCATGTTAATGATAAATGTCAATATCAGCAATAGCGCCGCGATGGCAAAGGCGACGTCGAACTGCCCCCGCTCCTTGGCGTACATATACAGCGCCACGGTCAGGGTGGAGCCCGCGTTTCCCGGCTTTACAGCCGAGATGATATCCAGTATCTCATTGGCCATTCCGGCCGTAAAGAGCAGGGCGGCGCTCTCTCCCACCACGCGCCCCACCGACAGGATGCAGCCGGTGACGATGCCGTCAATGACGCAGGGAAGAACGACCGTGCGAATCATGTGCCATTTGCCCGCCCCCAGTCCAAGAGCCCCCTCCCGGTATGACATCGGCACCGTTTTCAGGCTCTCCTCGGCGGTGCGGATAATGGTCGGCAGCGTCATGATGACAAGCGTGAGAGCCCCCGCCAAAAGACTGGTTCCCAGAGAAAAAAACTGCACGAAAATCAACATTCCCACCAGACCGTATATAATAGACGGTATGCCCGCCAGCGTCTCCGTGGCCAGCTCGATCACGCTCACCAGCTTTTTATTTTTCGCGTACTCATGGAGATAAATAGCCGCTCCCACCCCCAGTGGCAGGACAATGATAAGCGTTATGAGAATGATGTAAATGGTATTTAAAATATTGGGGAGAATTCCCGTCGTCCCCTTTAAAAGACTGGGCTTCGTGGACAGAAATTCCCATGAAATGTGGGGAATCCCCCGGTACAGTATATAGCCGATCAGCCCCAGCAGAAGGAGACAGATCAGCGCCGCGGCCAGGACCATCAAAAGGTTTAAGACCGCGCCCTTTGCTTTTCTTGAAAAAGATATCGATGCGTTCATAATGATCTCCATTTCTTTTTAAATGTGCAGAGTAAAATATCCATGATGCCTCTGACGCGAAGCGGTTCTCACATCCGCTCATTTTTTATCTTTTTTGATCGCTACGTTCAGCACGAGATTGATCATCATGATGAACAAAAACAGCACGAGGGCGATGGAGAACAGCGCCTGGCGCTGCAGTCCCGAAGAATAGGACATCTCGCTCGCCACCGCCGTGGTCAGAAAGCGCACGCTGCCAAAAAGCTTCGGCATATTGGCCACATTTCCCGATACCATCATGATTGCCATAGCCTCCCCGATGGCGCGGCCGATTCCTAACACCACCGCTGTGACAATGCCGCTTTTTGCCGCGGGGACCACTACCTTAAACACCGTCTCCGTCTTGGTCGCCCCCAGCGCCAGCGACGCCTCCTCATACTCTCTGGGCACCGCCTGGATGGACGTCTCCGACACCGAAATTACCGACGGCAGAATCATAATGGCAAGTACGATAATGGCTGAAAAAAGGCTTGCCCCGTCGGGGAGATTGAACAGATCCCGCACCCAGGGCACAATAATAATCATGCCCACCAGTCCATAGACCACCGAGGGGATGCCTGCCAGCAGATCGACCACATTCCGCACCGCGTTTCCCACCCTTTTGGGCGCCATTTTCGCCAGAAAAACCGCGCACAGAAGCCCCACGGGGACTCCTATGACAATGGCGCCGCAGGTGCCGTAAACCGAAGTCAGGATAAAGGGCAGGATGCCGTAGGACGGCTCCGCGGCAGTAGACGCCCACGTATCTCCGAACAGAAAATCGATGATGCCGATTTCCTTAATCGCCGGAATACCGCTGACAATAAGAAATATAGTAATCACTATGACAAACAGGATCGTGAGCAGGCCGCAGAACAGAAACAACAGGTTCATAGCCTTTTCAATCCATTTTGCTGTCTTTTTCATTGTGTCCTCACTTTCCGAGCGAACAAGTCCGCTCTAGCGCTTAATCGGCACGGCTCCCGCCTGCGTGATCAGATCGTCCGCCTCGCTGCTTGTGGCAAAGTCAAAGAACGCCTGCGCCGCCTCCGAGAGCGCCGTATTCTTTTTGGTGACGAGCACGAAATTTCTCTGAATCTTGTATTTTCCGTTCTGAATTGTCTCCGTATCCGGCGCCACGCCCTCGATGCTCAATGCCTTTACACTGTCGTTTACGGACGCCACCGACGCGTACCCGATTGCGTTCGGATTTCCGGAGACCGTCTGCACCACGTCGCCCGTCGATGTGAGCTCCTGGGCATACTGGCACTGATCCGCCGTCCCCGTTATTTCCTCAAAGCCGTCGCGAGTGCCGGATGCCGCCTCCCGCCCAATACACACGATGGGCGCGTCCTCGCCGCCTAACTCCTTCCAGTTTTTGATTTCCCCGGTGTAAATCTTGCCGACCTGCTCAATCGTGAGGTCGCTGACCGCGTTGTCCGGGTGCACGATAATGCCGATTCCGTCAATGGCTACCACCGTCTCATCCAAGTCCGTTTTCTCCTCATCCTTTAAATTGCGGCTCGACAGCCCGATGTCGCAGCGCCCCTCCGACACCGCCTGGATGCCCGCGCTCGAACCCGTCGGGTTGTAGGTCACCTTTACATCCCCGTTCTCCTCCATGTAGGCCTCGCTCAAAAATCCGATGACCTTCTCCATAGAAGTCGAACCGTCCGTAGACACCGTTTGTGCCGTACCGCCCTCCGACGCAGTTCCTGCCGCGCTGCCCCCTGCAGCGCTGCTGCTACTGTTGCTTCCTCCCGTGCCCGAACCGCCACAGCCGGTCATAAGTCCCACGGTCACCGCCGCCATTGCCATAAACGCCATAAATTTTTTACCTTTCATTTTGAAATCCTCCTTGTTTTCCGAAGGAAAATGCGACTGCTTATGCAGGAGCAGAGGATTTTCCTCCTTGTTTTCCGAAGGAAA
>CANRJU010000162.1 GCA_947631075.1 uncultured Lachnospiraceae bacterium | reverse complement strand
GTATGTCGCACACCGTTCCCACCTCGACGGAAACGGACTCCCCTTTTACATTGGACCACTTAAAATGGTTGGCCGACTCCTCGTCTACCTGGATGCTGATCAGCACCTCCACGCAGCTCTGGGAGGGCAGGATGTCCGATACATATTCCAGATTGCCGTAGTAGCTGCGCAGGCTCTCCTCCGTCACGGGAACCTCGCCAATCGACGACACATACCCCTCCATGTAACCGTACTCCTCTCTGGTCAGATAGGAAGGGCAGATCTGCATCTCCATTCCCAGCTTCAGCCGCTTGGCCACCGTCAGCGGCACATAGGCGGCAATCTGCCGGTTGTTGGAGTACTGGCTGTTCACCAGTATATTGGCGATCTCGTCGCCCTCCTCCAGTATGTCCCCGGTCCTGACGATGTTCTGGATCGTCCCGGATTCCGAGGCGCAGATGATGGAGTGGTTCTCGTAGTCTGAATACAGCTTCTCCAGCTCCTTTTTCCGCTCCGCCCTCTGTCCGGGCGCGGCGTCCTTGATTTCCTCCTGCTTTTTCTCAATGGCCGCCAGCTTCTCCTCATCCGGGATGACCGCGATGATATCTCCCTTGGTCACGGTATCCCCCACGCTGTACAGCACATTGCCCACCGCCCCCGGATTCTGGCAGATGATGGGCTCCACGCCCGCCTTGGGGAAAATCAGTCCCTGCATCTGGGTCGTGCTGTTGATGTTTCCGAAAAAGCCCCATATAATTACGCCCGTTATCAGAAGAAGCGCCCCCACCGCCCCCAGCCAGTGAAACGGCTTCACGATCCGCACCTGCTGGTCTAGCTGCTCCGGGCTGGCTATATTGTTCAGCGCCTCTTTGCGAAATAATTTACTCATAGGCCTCCTCCATTACAAATGCGCCGTCATGGACGCAGTAGTACTCTATGGTAGCGCGGATCTTGCCCTCCTCCGAATAGGAGAGATGGCCGCTGACGCCATCATAGCCCTCTTCTCTCTTGAAAAAGTCGCGGACCTCCGTTCCGTCCGATGTACCCGGCTTCTCCTCCTGAAGCGCCTCGCCTACCATCCGCGTCATATCGTAGCCCTGGTACGCTCCGTCGTCCACCGACTCCCAGTCCGGATAGCGCTCCAGATATTTTTTCTGAAATTCATCGGACCGGTCGGATTCCGTCACGGAATATGGCCTGGGATAGACCGTCCCCTCCATGTTTTTTCCGTATTTTTTCAAATAGTCCGGCCCGTTCAGGGAATAATCGCCGAGAATCAGGAAATCCGGATCCCGCTTCTTGATATACTGGATCATCCGGAAAATCCACTCCTTCTCCTCCTCAGTCTCCGTGTATTTGCACAGAAACAGAGCCTGTATCCCCAGCGTCTTCCACTTCTGATAGGCCCTCTCTAAGCTGCTCTCGGTATCCAGCCCAACCAAGAGGTCTGTCACCGTGATCCCCAGATCCTGCGCCTCCGCGCAAAAGCCCCGGACCTCGTCCTTCTCAAATTGCGTGTCCGTATGACAGCAGGCGACGCGGCCGATCTTCTTTTCGGCGCAGTACCGGGCGGCCGCCGCCCCCATGTCCCGGGAGCTGACATACGAAGAAAATATATATCCAAGGTCCCGCTCCAGTGTCTTTTCATAACACCCCTGAACGGCAAATAGCGGAACCCCAGCATCCTCAAAATAGGGGGCTTCCGCGTCAATAACCTCAAAGTCCTGAAAACTGAACACAGCCGCCACGTTGCTCTTTTTGCATAGCTCCTGTGCCATCAAAAGTCCTTTGTCATAATTTCCCTCATCATTGTAGTACTCTACCCGGCCCGAAACGCGGCCGTCCCATTCCTCCAGCGCCATATTCATTCCGTTGATAAAATCTTCATTTCCCTCTACATACTCATCCCATCCCAAAATGGCAATGATCTTCTCGGAAGTTTCTTCCTCTGCCGGGGCTGCCGGTCCGGCGCCGCAGGCAGTCAATACAAGTATCACTGCTGACATGACAATGCCCCAAACTGCTTTCATTGTAGCCTCCTCGGTATTCTCTTCGGACATGAAATTTTTTATAAACGGAAAGTGCCTGTAAAGTAAAGCAGGCACTTTCCTTATTAGATTACTGCCGGTACACAAAACGCCCCGGTCTTATTTTTTCTTCTTCTTGATCCACTTGATCTTATGAGTCTTTTTGACTCCAATTCTCTTCTTCAGTATCTTCCTGTATTTCCTCTTCGATCCCTTCGGAACCTTGAATACAGCGTACTTACTGATCTTCGCAAAGGCCTTCTTTCCGATCTTCGGCGGCTTCTTGCCCTTGAACACAATCTTCACGGCCTGACCGTCATTGTAGAATGCCTTCTTGCCGATCTTCTTAATGTTCTTTCCAATGACAATGGTCTTAAGCTTCTTGTTGTTCTTAAAGGCACTGGCCTTGATCTTTGTAACCGGATAGGTCTTTCCTTTAATCTTGACAGTGGCCGGTATCACTACCTCTGTTGCATTTTTCTTCACATCGGATACCGCAACGCTGGTCTTGCCGGGCTGTACCTCGTACTCTACCTTCTCGACCACTTTCGTCGTTCCGACCTTCACCGTATTGCTGGATGATCCGCTGTTATTATTGGAATCACCAGACGGCTCTTTGTCATCATCGGACGGATTGTCTGACGGCTCATCTGCCCCCGGCGTCGCTGTCGGTTCATCTGTTCCCGGCGTTGTTGTCGGCTCGTCTTTGTCCTGATCTTCCGGTTCGTCCTTGCCCGGATCGTCCGTCGGAGCTACAACCGGCTCAGAGGACGTCGGATTGCCCACAGTAAGGGTAATGGTCTTCTTGGTAATCAGATCCTCCGGCACTTTGTATTTTCCGCTGCTGGTCATGTAGCCGCCTCTTCCGGCAGATTCATTCCCTTGGGAATCACTTGCTTCCGAATCGCCCGTCACTGCGGCGACACCTACCTGGTCTTTCTGTCCCGGATATACAATAGCCGTAATCTCTGTTGTTCCTTCACTCATAGGAACTACCGCGCCCTTGTCGCTGATGAACGCCACATCCGGATCGGAAGATTTCCACTCCGTAATCATCTGCGCCTCCGCGCTGTTTCCGTCTTTGGCAAGAGCTTTTGCCCCCTCGCTGTTCTCATCGACTGTGAACATGCTCTCCAGAGATATTACCTGATTCTGCCCAATGTTGTAGTAGCTGCCACTGATCTTCGAGGGCTCCGTCTCATTGGAGGAAGTCTTCACGCCGATATCAATGGACTTGATGGCGTCAACTGCCTGACCGCCCTCCACGGATGTGCTCCTTACAATCTTAGCTACATTCTCAACCTTGTCATCTCCGCTGCCATATACGACGTCCAGCTTCAAGGAATCCTGCTTGCTGCCGTCCGCATTGTCTTGCAGCTTGCCGAACTTGCACTTGCTGATGTCAACCTCCATCACATAGGAGCTGGTCTCGCCCGGAGCAACTGTCACATCTTTCTCCTCACTCAGCTTCGTGTCGCCATCTTTCAGACGAATGTCGCCGGTGTACTCCTTGTTGCCGGAGTTAGCCACTGTGACTTTGACATTGGCTGTATCCTTGTCAATCAGCTCAGTCTGACCGGCTGTAACAGTTACGTTCGGCTCTACCAAAAGATCTCTCTCAATCTTTTCAATCTTCTCTTCGCCATTCTCTTTGTATTTCAGCTCAATAACAAATCCGGTTCCCTCGATGTCTTCGCCCAGCGTCGTCCGCCCAGACAGGGTAACAGTCTTTCCGCCCAGAAGACGGTTTACTGTTTGCTCTTCTCCTGCTTTTGTAAGCGGATCCGCTGCCACCTCTGCTTTATCTTCGTCCGTGTACACATCCAGCGAAAGCTCACTTGTCTGATATACATCCGGCGCAACTTCTTTCCACTCCTTAGAGACTTCATCCGACACTTCTTTGCCGTCCTTAGTCGCATAGGTGCGATACTGGATATCTTCTAATGGCTTAAATCCATCGTTGGTCAGGCTGACAGAATATTCTACCGTGTCTCCCGGATAGCAGTATCCCTCGCCCTCTTTCTCATTTGTGTCTGAAGCAGTGCTGTTGCCTGTCTCTTTTGTCTGTGCTTCTCCGGCAGCAGTGGTATCCGTTTCAGCATCCGCCTCATCAGACACTCTCCGGTAGGTCATCTCGCTCTTCTCCAGAGTGCTGGTGATTACAAAGTTCTGAACAGCCAGCTTTCGGTTGGCCTCGTCTACCTCAAAGGCGCCGTCCGCATTCAGTGTCTGCGGTCCGCGGGAGAAAATAGCCTGAACGGTATTATCGTCCGTTACGCGGAAGGAGAGGTCGTCGTAGTTGTACTCATTTCCGCTTCCTCTGGTAATCTGAATCGGATCGGACCAGCCACAACTGCCATCTGTCACAATCGTCTGCACTTTTCGAACAGCCGGGTCGCCTGCCTTTACTTTGCCAACTTCTCCATTCAGATCTGCCTCTGTGGTGTAGTCAATTTTTACTTCCTTACCTACCTCAGGCGGCGTAGTTTCGTCCGTCTCTTCCGTCTCTTCTAATTGTTTGTTAATGGTATAGGATATCGGATAAGTAGTCTCATCCTTTCCTTCTGCAAACTTATACGTAATGGAATCATTACTCTCAAAAGTATATGTTTCTTTACTTTCAGTGAGTTCCATATTCGGCTCGCAGTAAGCGCCAAATACCTGAGTCTCCTTGATTACATTTTCCGCGCCTGTTTCATTCGGATCTTTGGCCTCGGTCACAATGTCCGTCCAGAGCATATACATTGTCTTGCCGTTGGACTCAATATCAAAGTCCGTAATCGGCTGCTCTCCTACAACCTTTCCATTTTCATCCGTCTCTACCTTATGGGCAACTGCTATATAGGTAGGATCGCCCTTGATGTAGTAGAGGCCGAGCGTAGTCGATTCATCTTCTTTAGTTTTTGGATTGTCCGCTACCTTCTTCTCACAATACTGCAAAAATCCGTCATGGCTGTCATTATCGGCCTCTGATTCAATATCGTTCGCCTGCAGTTCTTTTACAAGGGATGTGATATTAATATACTTCACATCGCCGTCGCTGATCCAGTACAGATATGTCATATTCCTGGCTCTTGCAAACTGCGGATTGCCATCCTCTATGCTGTCGTTTGTAATCTGAATCGGGTAGTGGAATACTCCTTCATTGCCTTCTGGATCCTTCTCCGAATAGTTATAAATCTGCATAAACAGCTCGCGGTCACCCAACGTCTGATCGTTCAGATCCTTGTCAATTGTGTAGGCGTGAAGAGCTAGGCCGTTATAGCTGATTACATCACCGTCTACCACCTTGGGATCAACAATCTTCTCCTCCCCTTCATCTATAGGAGGAACAGCCAGATTAACAAACCCCGGCTCGTCAAATGCGCCGAACTCTCCATTGTCATTCATTTTTGCCGTAGTAAAGGCTGTCGCGCTGTATCCGTTGAGGATGTCGCCGTATGTGACTGCCTCTTTTTCCTGCGATGCGTCATCCAGATCTTTTCCTGCTGTATCGGAGCTGATTTTATCATCTTCATAATCGGTAGCAGTATAGTATACCATCAGCCGTTTGGTCGCCTCATCGTAGCTAATCAGTGGCGCCGTATCAGCATAATCCGTTCTCACATTTTCTTTTTTTGCTTCACCGTTTTCATCCGTAACAACTGTACCATTTTCATCCGTAACATAATCGTAGGTACTTGTCTGCGCCACCGTAAACGGAGCGCCCATTTTTCCGGTCGTGCAGTCGAACCATGCACCTGTTATATCCATCTTGCCCAGATTCTCCTGCAATGTCTTTCCTTCATCCACATTGCTCAGTTTATCTGATGCATCGGACCATACGACCAGCGCCTTGTTGTCTGTCACCTTGTAGACATAAGGCGATTCATCTTCGGTCTTGTCGTCGTCAATAATCTGAGGCGTTGTCCAATTCGTTCCGCCGTCCGTGGAATAACTGTACATAGTCACTGCGTTGTTGGCTGCGTCATATCCTGCTTCCGTGCCCGGATCGTCCAGGAATACGGCAAGCACTTTGTTGTCTCCGAGATCCAGAAGCTTTGCGTCCGGGTATGGGTATACGCCCTCTTCCAGAATCTGCTCATCCCCTGCATCTACCTTCTTGGCGGACATGTCATAGGGCTGCCACTCGCTTCTGTTTTTCAGGTAATCTCTGGATACGGTCTCCAGATCCTCTGCCTCAATGGCGTCATACAGATAATTCTCCTGGAAATCCTCCAGCATGTCTCCGATGCCCTGCGTTCCATAGCTGAAGAGATTCATCTCATCGGATTTATACAGGGTCCACTTCTTCTTGATAAACAAAATCTTAAGTTCCAGGTCGATTCCCAGCGTTACCTCGCCGCTTCCCTGAGATACCGTATCGGTTCCTATGATTGGAGCCGTAAACTTAAAGTCGAAATCGGCGGTTCCGGATATCGTCACCTTAAAGATCTTGCCGCCTCCCAGGCCTACGCCCGCGCCCAGCGTCAGGGTCGGAGCCAGAAGGAATTTGGTGTAT
>CANRJU010000161.1 GCA_947631075.1 uncultured Lachnospiraceae bacterium | reverse complement strand
CGAACTCGCCCCGGTACTTGGCGCCCGCGATCAGGGAGCCCATATCCAGGGCAAACAGCCTCTTGTCCCGCAGACCGTCCGGCACGTCGCCCCGCACGATCCGCTGGGCGAGTCCCTCCACCACGGCCGTCTTGCCCACGCCGGGCTCACCGATCAGGACCGGATTATTCTTCGTCTTGCGGGACAGAATACGAATCATGTTGCGGATTTCCGCGTCCCGCCCGATCACCGGATCCAGCTTCTGGTCCCTGGCCCGCTGCACCAGGTCGTATCCGTACTTCTCCAGGCTGTCGTAGACCGCCTCCGGGTTGTCGCTCGTCACCTTCTGATTCCCCCGGATCATCGAGAGCGCCTGCAAAAACCGCTCTCTGTCAATCTGAAAATCCTTCAGAAGCCCGCGAATCTCGCGGGACGGATTTTTCAAAAGACTCAAAAACAGGTGCTCCACGGAGACGTATTCGTCCCCCATCGCCCGAGCCTCGTTTTCCGCGTACACTAGCACCTTGTTCAAGTCGCTGCCGACATAGACCTGTCCGCCCTCAACCTTGGGCCGGCGGTTCAAAAGCCCCTCCACCTGGGCGCTGAACACGGCGGGATCAATATCCATCTTCTGCAAAAGCTTCGCCAGCAAACTGTCCTCAATGGTCAGCATACTGTATAGAAGATGCTCCTGCGCAATCTCCTGATGGCCGAAATCATACGCGAGCTTCTCCAAATTGTTAATAATCTCCACGGACTTCTGTGTAAATCTTGTAATATTCATCCTGCATACACCTCCCGAACCCGCCTTGCAAGGGCGTTTCACTGTTCTATATCAATTATAACAATGATACTATAACACCCTTTGTTAGCACTGTCAAGCCTTGAGTGCTAATTTTTTGAAAATTTCCTGCTGTATTTCTCCAAATGCTCGGAAAGCGGACGGTCGGACTTGAACGGCCGGAAGAAATGGTATTTCTGCTTTGTATCCTCATGGGCCTTCTGAATCTGCAGTTTGAGACGCTCATACCGTATGACCACATCGTTCTCCTGCGCGAATTGCTTGAGCTTGGTCGCGATGT
This sequence comes from uncultured Lachnospiraceae bacterium, assembly GCA_947631075.1. Lineage (GTDB taxonomy): Bacteria > Bacillota > Clostridia > Lachnospirales > Lachnospiraceae > Eubacterium_F. The sequence goes on along the minus strand of CANRJU010000161.1, from coordinate 5,453 downwards.
GCAGCGACTGCGCCACATCGACGGAAAATACGCCGAAAAACAGCCCGATCACAAATGAAAATGTCAGATTATTGGAAAACCAGGTCAGGGCGTCCAGAATCCTGGGATGAATTAAAAAATAATAGATCGCGCCGAGCGCGGACCATATGACGGAAAATCTCGGACAGATCAACCCCTGAATATTCCCCCATTCCTTACTGTAATCCCACAGGCGGATGTGGGCGACCTTCAGCAAAAAAATACCAGCAATGTACTCAATGGCCGTCATCATCACCGCCATGGACACAAACAGCAGAATTTTGCTTCCAGGAAAATTTCCCACCGGAGAAAATGATTCCAGCGACGCGATCAGGTACAGAATACAGAGCCCAAAGCCGTACAGGGGAAGATAGGGGCCGGTACAGAATCCCGGATTGATCCACTTTCTCTCAGGATTGGCCAGAGATATAAAGCGGCGGAAAAAAAGCTCGATCACCCAGCCGGAAACAGAACCAATAAAAAACAAAAAATCCAAAATCAAAATAACGCTCATACAAATCATCCAACCTTTCCTATTTTATCGGGTCGTACCGGGCGAAAGCGCCCGTCTCTTTTCCTATGATAGCATTTTTTGGCAAACATGACAATTTTTTTGTTTCCATTTGAAAAAAAATGTGGTATACTGTATTTAACTAAAACCTTGCAGGAAGGAGGGAGACAAATGAGTGGTATTTCAGGAATATCCAGTAGTATGGATCCGTACAGCAGTCAGATTGCCAGCGGCACGAAGCTGCAGAGCGCCGCGGACGGCGCGTCCGAGATGGCGATTGTCGAGAAGGAGAACGCGCAGGTGAACGGTCTCAACATGGGACAGCGCAACGCGGAGGATGGCAAATCCCTTCTGAATGTAGCGGACGGAGCTATGAGCAACATCGAGGATATGCTTCAGCGGATGCGCGAGCTTGCTATTCAGGCGTCCAATTCCGCCGTTATGTCCGACGAGGATCTCCAGATGATCCAGGACGAGGTGGATCAGCTCAAGCAGGGGATTTCCGATGTTGCGAACAACACCGAGTTCAACCGGAAAAAGCTCTTAGACGGCACCTACGGCGACGGCCATATCGCTTCTAATCCGGACGGTTCCGGCACCACGCTGAACTTGGGGGACGCGACTTTGAAGGCTCTCGGCATTGAGGATTTCGACGTGACCGGAGATTTCTCCGTGCAGACCATCGACGACGCGCTGAGCAAGGTATCCTCAGACCGCAGCGCAATCGGCGCCCAGAGCAATGGCCTGGATTTCATGATTTCCTACAATTCGCTGGCTTCGATCAACCTCACATCGGCTACGAGCCGCATGGAGGACGCGGACATCGCGGAGGTCGTATCGGAGATGAAGAAGCAGCAGACGCTGCAGACTTACCAGCTGATGGCACAGAAGAAGCAGCAGGAGGAAGAACAAAAGAGATTCCAGTTACTCTTTTGATTTATGGTGACTCCCTTTTAAAAAGCGCCCTTTAGGTCCTGACGGACTTAAGGGGCGCTCCCTTTTTGCGTTTATATTATATTTTTGCATTTCCCGCTCATAATAATTTTCCGCTCATAGTAATGGAAAAAACTCAATACAGCCACGCGCCATCAGTCATACAGGATTTCCCGCTGTTCCCACTTGCCCCGCACATAGCGCGCGATAAAGAACACGCTCCGGACGCACCAGTCCACGATCATAGCGACCCAGACGCCAAATAGGCCGAATCCCATATATTTTCCGAAAACAAATCCCAGCACGATTCGGCAGAACCACATGGAGAGAAGGCTCACAATCATGGTAAACTTGGCGTCGCTCGCCGCGCGTAACGTATTGGGCAACGTAAAGGACACCGGCCAGATGACAATCGCGCAAATGCTGTGGAAAATCAAAATCTGCGACGTGAGCTGCGCCGTCGCGTCGGAGAGCTGATACGCCCTGTTGATCAACGGGATAATCAGCACGATGATGATGTTCGTCACTGCCATCGCCGCATAGGTGATAACGTGCAGCTTTTTAGTGTAATAGCGGACCTGCCTGTAGTCCCCCGCCCCGATGCACTGGCTGACGACGGTCACTAACGCCATGCCGACGGACTGTCCGGGCAGAATCGCGAAGGCCGCCACGGAATTGCTGACGGCGTTGGCCGTGATCGCCACCGTGCCAAAGCCGGAAATCAGGCTTAGCAGCACGATTTTCCCCAGCTGGAACATGCTGTTCTCCACCCCGTTCGGTATGCCAATCTGAAGAATCCTCCGTATCATGGCCCAGTCCGGGCGGAACCGGAAGGGCCTGCTCAGATGAATCGTCAAGGACTGCCTGAACAAGAGCGCCAGAATCACCACCGCCGCGACCATGCGCGAAACCAGCGTTGGAATCGCCACGCCCTCCACGCCCCGGTCAAATCCCAGAACCAGAATCGCGTTGCCCGCCACGTTGATTGCGTTCATCAGAATTGAGACCAGCATGGAAATCATCGAATTTCCCTGCACGCGGAACAGCGCGGCCCCGCAGTTGTAAAGCGCGATAAACGGAATCGACGCCGACACAATCATCAGGTAGGTATCCGCGTACGCCATAACTTCCGGCTCGATTTTTCCGAAAACCACATGAAGGACAAATCCCTTGCACAGATACAGCACAATCATGATTAGGACCGAAAAGCCCGCCAGAAACAGGACCAGCTGCTCGCCCGCCCTGCACGCCTTTTCCTTATCCCCGTGTCCGATAAACTGTCCCGCCACCACGGCGCCTCCCGTGGCAAGGGCGGAGAAAACGCCGATCAGAAGAATGTTGATGTTATCTACCAGCGACACGCTGGCCACCGCCGACTCCCCGACGCACGCCACCATAATCGTGTCCGCCAGCCCCACGAGCACCGCCAGCAGCTGCTCCATAATCATAGGAAAAATCAGCCGCCGCAAATCCTTATTGCTAAATAATAATGTATTTCCTTCTGCCAACTTCGTCTCACTCATGTCTCAATCTCCCATTATATTGATTCAGTATTTCATTCATCGCCGCAAGAACCGCGGAAGTCTCAATGGGCTTGGAGAGATGCGCGTTCATGCCCGCCTGCCGGCTCTTTTCCTCGTCCTCGGCAAACGCGTTGGCCGTCATCGCGAAAATCGGCACCCGCGCGGCGTCGGGACGCTCCATTGCGCGTATTTTTTCTGTCGCCTCGAAACCGTTCATCCGCGGCATCTGAATATCCATGAGAATCAGATCGTAATAATTCACTTCACTCCCGGCAAAAAGCTCGACGGCCTTCTGCCCGTCCTCCGCCTCGTCGATAATCGCGCCCGTGTCCGTTCCCAGCAGCTCGACGGCGATCTCGCGGTTCAGCTCGTTGTCCTCGGCGAGCAGAATATGTTTTCCCCTAAAATCATAGTTCTTTTTCTCGACAGTCCTCTGATCCAGGGACTTGTCCGTCCTCCACTCGATCGTCCGGAAATTCTCCGTGACAATAAAGGGCAGATCGACTTCAAATTCAGAACCCTTGCCGTAAACGCTGCGCACCTTGACGCAGCCGCCCATGAGCTCGGAAAATTTGCGGACGATTGACAGCCCCAGGCCCGTCCCGCCGTACTTGTGGGTTACCTCGACATTTTCCTGCTCAAACGCGCCAAATATTTTTTCGAGATTTTCCTCTTTTATGCCGACGCCCGTGTCCTTGACCGAAAAGCGCAGCAGGATGAGATTTTTCTCGTGCTTCAGCTCGCTGACGCCCAAGACGATCCGGCCTCCCCGCGGCGTGAACTTGAACGCGTTGGAGAGAAGATTGGTGAGAATCTGGTTCAGACGCAGGGAATCGCCCCCGATAAATTCAGCGATATTTCCATGCAGGGAAATTTTGAAATCAATTTCTTTTTCCTCCGCCTGCACGCTGTAAATATTCTCAATATTTTCAAGAAAAAGGCGCAGGTCAAAAAGCTCGTTCTTGAGCTGTATTTTTCCGCTCTCGATTTTCGACATATCCAGTACGTCGTTAATCAGTGACATCAGATGCTGGGAGGAGAGGGATACCTTTTTCAGACAGTCGTCCATCTTCTCCGGATTGTCCGTGTTCTGCCTGGCAATTTCCGTCATGCCGATAATGCCGTTCATGGGCGTGCGTATCTCGTGGCTCATGCGGCTCAAAAATTCGCTCTTTGCCAGACTGGCCTGCTCGGCGGCTCTCTGCGCCTGTTCCGCGGACTCGCGGGCCGCCTCAAGCTGCCTCGAATGGGCTCTCAGATTCATGAGGTAAATGATAAAAATAATGACAATCAAAAGCATCACGGAGGCCATCATGGTAATCGCGTTTCTGTTGAGGCGGTTGCTCAGATCCTCGGTCATCTCATCCACAACCGCGTAGGGCACCTCCATGAGCATGTACCAGTCCGTGCCCTCAATGGGCGAATAATACATGCACATATGGACTCCGTCCGCCTTGAATACCGCCATGCCGGCATTTCCTTTTTGAAAATCCTCCTCGATCTGCTCCACGGAAAATCCTCTGTCAAATTCAGCAAATTTTTTGAATTTGGAAATAACATTGCTGCCCTGCGGAAGATCGTCAAAAAAGGTGTTGTAGACGATAAAGCTGCCATCCCCGGTAACGATGCTCGCGTTAGTCTGCCCGTCCTCACTGCGCAGAGACAAATGCTGTCCGATGGAATCCGCCGTGAATCCCGCGATAATCCCGATTATATCCGCCCCCTCAAATCGCAGCGGCGCGATCTGCGTGCCGAGAACAATCATATTATTATCCAGAAATGTTTCATTATAAGAAATAAGCTCATCCTCACCTTCAAGAAGCTCGGCCAGAAAGCTTAGCTTAGAGGCGGCGGGGCGTTTTCCGTCCCTGCTGTAATAAAACCCGTCTTTATCCACAAACGCCATAAATTCAAAATCATTGTTCTTCTCGGCGTCGGCCACGAACCTCTCCATCGCGCCCAGACTCGCCAGATCCTCGTCGTTGACGCTCTCCGCCACGGCTTTCAGGCCGCTGTATCTCATGGAAAGCCCCGACTTGAAGTTGGCCTGCGTCAGATTGGTCATCTCGCGCAGGTACATGGTGTTCATATTTTTCGTAAAATCGGACGTGATTCCCTCCGCGGCGACAATCAGCCAGCCCACCAGCAGGCACACAAGCATGATTGCCAGAATCAGCACGGCATAAAACTGCTTATGTGAAATTCTTTTGCCACGACTCTCACTCATTTTCATTCACCGGTGTGATCCTTCCCTCAATCCGCGATGCGATCTCCTCATCGTTGTGACTGATAATATATTCCTCCAGTATACTTTGAAATGTATATTCCGTCTCACGGGACAGCTTCACGTTGTCCGGCTTCGGGGTATCGTCGCTGTAAACATTGAGCATGGTAAAACCGTCGCCATTGTTGTCAGCATATCCGCTGCCGCCCGCCATGTAGTCCGTCACGGCCAGCGTATAGGTGGC
>CANRJU010000160.1 GCA_947631075.1 uncultured Lachnospiraceae bacterium | reverse complement strand
GCCGCGCAGGGCTGCGAGATCACCTTGGCCTCCGGGTGCTGCTGAATATAGCGCACATGGGCCCAGGTACAGATGTCCGCGCCGAAGCTGACGTCGTAAATCGCCTTCACGCCCTTGTTGCGCAGCCACTGGAGCACATGGCGCCAATAGCCGTCAAATCCGATCTTAATCGCCGGCGCGGCAATCACGGCAATCTCCTCTCCCGCCTCCAGCGCTTTCAAAAATTCGTCAATATCATCATGAAAATATCGCGCGCCATGGGTGCAGACCTTGATGCAGGCCCCGCACTTGATACACTTCTCGTCGTCGATTTCAATACGAAGATTCCCCTCGTCGTCCAGACGCGCCACATTGGCGTCTCCCGCCGGACAGACGCGCACACAGGCGTTACACCCAACGCATTTGTCTACTTCTACACATACTGTACTCACTCAAACTTCTCCTTCCGCAAATTTCGACTCAATTACACCTATATAAAAATATACTCCATTTGAGAAAATATGTCAACTTGAAAAACCCCCGCGCCGGACTCTCCGGCACAGGGGCTTTTCTTTCTCCCGCTTTTACAGACAGGCTTTCTTTATTTCTTTACTGTCACATTTACAGTCTTTGTCACATTGCCGCATTTTACCTGAATTACGGCTTTCCCTTTTTTCTTCGCGGTAATCACGCCGAATTTGTCTACCTTGGCTATTTTTTTGCTGCCGGACTTATAGGTGATTGTGTCCGTCGTGCCCTTTGTCATGGACTTCACGGCAATCTGCGCCTTTTTGCTCTTTTTCAGCTTGATGGCGGTCTTTTTCAGAACCAGTTTTTGATTCTTCTTTGCCTTATTTACCACCTGGACGGTTATGGTCTTTTTCTTGCCATTTTTCGTCTTTACGGTAATCTTGGCGGTTCCCGCTTTTTTCGCCTGAATCAGTCCCTTGGCGGATACGGAGGCAACCTTTTTCTTGCTGCTCTTATAGGTAACCTTCTGGCTTGCCTTCGCCGGGGAAACCGTCGCGGACAGCTTTGCCTTCGCGCCCTTTTTCAGCGTCAGCTTGTTGTTCTTCAGCGCGTAGCCCGCTGCCTTCACGGAAACGGATTTCGCCTTTTTCGCCGAGTCCGTAACGACCTTCAGCGTGTACTTTTTGCTCGTCTCAAAATCCTCCGCGAATACCTCAATTGAAATCTCCGTCTCGGATTCTGTAATATCCAGCGTCTTTTCTACCGTTTCATCAATAGCCAGTCCGTTCACCGTCACATAGCCGACGGGATCCTTAATGGAAAACTTCGCCTTCGGCTCCTTGCCGGACGCCACCTTTAACGTGTACACATTTCCCTTTTTCGTGACCGTTCCGGTCGAGGATGTAATACCAGTCAGCTCATTTTCCGTATTAAATGCCCTATAGACATAGAACATATTGCACAGTTTAGCGGATTCCTTATCGTCGTTGCTGGCAAATGTCACCGGCAGGAACGCGCAGCCACTCTCCGCTGTCTTTTCGTCCGGTCCCTCCATGCGGGTCGTCTTTTTATTGCTGTTTATCACGGCGGCCGGAATCTGAATCCGCATCTGGTAATAGTTCTTCGCGTCGCCCTCTGTCAGATTTACGTTGACTGCCTGCTTGGAGGAAGAATCGAGCGTTCCCGCAAAGAGCACCGTATCGCCCACGGTAATCTTGATTGTCTTTCCGTCGTCCTCCTTAGCAAAGGTGCAGATGAGGTAATTGTCTGCGCCATCTGTTACCTTGATATCATATTTGAAGGATCCTCCCGCATTGGCAAAGCGGTAAGCCGGGCTGCTGCTGCCGGTGGATTTGTTTCCAAATTCCTCAAATCCCAGCTCATCCTGTCCGTATCCCGGTCTCGCGCCCTCAATCATCGCTTTCTCATTTCTGGCTGTTTTCTTCTCGGAAAGAATCTCCTCGGCTCCTCTGGCATCCTCGTCCACAGAGAATGTCCAGTAGATGCCGTAGCTTTCCTCGTACTGGCTGTAGTGCGGCACAAACACATAATTATTGTCCGTTCCATTGAGAGTAAATTCCAGCTTGCCATCGGCCTTTACCATATTCTCGTTGATATTCTTTATATATTCCTCCACGGAATCCGCGGACCGGATTCCCACCTTATCGTTGGAAACAGCTTTTGTGGTCGGAATCGAGACACTGACACCCGTCGTTCCCTGTGTCTGATTGTTCTTTCCCAGCTTGGCACTCAGCACATAAGGGCCGTATTTAAACGCGTATGTATTCTTTCCATCCGGCAAATTGTAGGCAACGACCTGCATCGGAAGGGTGATCTCAATTTTAGCCCCATCTGAGAGTTTATCGGCCGGAATCACAGCGTAGCCGTCCTCATTCTTATATCCGTCATAAACCGTTCCATTGATGGAAATCTCTGCGTCGGAAGCCAGCCAGTCCGGCAGGCGAAGGCGCAGCTCTCCGCTGATATCCGCCGCCGCGTCTAATTTCTTAACCTCCAGCGTCATCGTCTCCGATTTCGTAAGGTCGCCGGTCTGAATCACCTGGATATTGCCTGCCTTGAAGTCCACGGAGGACGCCAGATACTGCGCTACGACCAGCTTCTTACCCGTCGCGTAGTAGATGCTGTCGTTCAGCTTGGTAAAGTTCTCCATGCCGGAGCCGGTGCAGCACCAGAAGTTCCCCTCCGGCGTGCCGTATACCTTCTGATAGCCGGTCGCCATCGGCTGGAAATACATCGTCATGCCGGTCTCCGGGTTCTGGGAGGACATAATGGCATTGATAAACGTCCTCTCATAAAAATCCGTGTACTTGGAATCGCCTGTGATCATAAATAGCTGGCGGGTCATTTTCAGCATATTGTAAGTGTTGCATGTCTCACAGTTGCAGTTGGTCCGCTCCCGATCCAGAACGTCGTCCGCGCCAAAATGCTCCCACTCGCTGTTTCCGCCTGTGATATAGCTGTGATGGTCGATCACATAATCCCAGAACGTCTCCGCGTACTCCAGATATTTCTCATCTCCCAATACCACATAGCGGTTTAAAGCACCCAAAAATTTCGGGATTGTCGTGTTGGCGTGCTTGTTGTTCAGCGCATTGGCGGTCCCCTTGTCAATCAGCTCAAACAGCGCGATCTCATCGAATTTGTGGGCGGCCTCCGCGTATTTTTTTGCCTTTTCCTCTCCCTCTTTCGCGTTCACATCCGCGTACAGATCGTAGAGGCAGTCGTTCATGCCGCCATACTCGATGCCGAGCACCGTTTTCTGGGTATCGTCACTCCACTTGCTGACGCGGTTGTAGGTCCAGTCGCCCAGTCCCTTTGCCACGGTGTAGGCGTCCTCGCTTCCCGTCAGCTCATATGTGCTCACAAGACCGGATATAATCTTGTGCATGGTGTACCACGGAACCCACGCCTGCGTTGCAATATTGGTCTTGTTGCTCTCCACATTGTCAAACTGGATGTCCAGATCGGTCGTGCTGACCAGCTTCGCGCCGAATATATATCCCTCGTACTCGGTTCCCTTTGTCTTGTCCTGGCAGTCCTTCAAGGCGGAAACGACATAGTCCAGTTTTTCCTGCAGCGCCTTCTTGTCCTCAGCCGATGTATTTACATTGGCGCACGCCTGCGCGACTGCCGTCAGCCAGTGTCCCAATGTGTGCCCGCCAATGAGCGCGTTTTCCCAGCCGCCGCCATAGCGTGCCTTGTCTTTCATATAAGCCTTTCTGTCCGCATCGGACATTCCTGCCGCATAGGCCGCCGTCTCCCTAAATCCCGCTAAAAGACGGTCTGCGTCCAGACTGATCAGGTAATCGATATCCTTTTTTAGCGAATTGGTATAATAAGGATCGGTCAGCGTGACCTCACCCACGCCGAGCTCACTCATGCCGGCCAGCGCTCCGACCGCCACGACCGTCACCGCAAAATCCTTTGTCTGTGAAACATCGCCATAGGTAACCGTCGCCGTCAATGTCACCTCCACATTCGCCTCGCCCTCTTTCGGCCTTGTGACCTTTCCATCGTTGCTGATTACATCCGGATTGCTGGATTTCCATGAAATCGTGCATCCCTCAACGCTCCCCTTGGTCGGCAGTGTCAGATCGCTTGTCACCGTATCCTTTACGGAAAGCGCGCCGATTTCCTGCTGCACAACAGAATCATTTCCTCCCTTGCGGATCAGAATATAGGTCACATTGATCGCCTTGTTGGCGTCGCCCGTGCCACGCAGATTCACCGTGAGCTCGCCGTCTTTCACGGTGACCGTTCCCCGAGCCACATCGCCGGATGCTACGTTCAGCGGATCCGCCAGCTTCTTCTCGGTGTCTTTCCCCTGATTGGCAGTGATCACCGGACTCTGGGAGCAGCTCCAAGGATCGGTGCATCCCACCTCTACCAGATAGTCGCCGTTCTCAATCTCAAATTTGTAGTTCAAAAATCTCTCTGTCACACCATTTTCAAACTGATTCTTGGTGTAGCGGTTGGAGCTTGTTTTCGACTCTCCGTCCCCGCTGTTAAACTCGTAGGGCCATGTCTGGTCGGTGTGCACGCCTCCGGCTGCCGCGCCACCTGCTTTTCCGTTTTTCAGAGGCGTGCTGACCGTATCATCAACTCCCCATTTGTACCCGGTCACCTTATCCTCTCCGTAGACCTGCTCGGTCACGCTGTTGTGCGTGCCCAGCTGGTCGCCGTCCGAAACCGTGGTCACATCGTAGTCGCCGCAGTCCACAAAGTAGACAATCGACGAATCCTCTCTGGTCTGGGGCGTGGGCGTCGCTGCCTTTGCCACGATTCCCAGACTCGGAAGAGCCGTAACAGCCATCGCCGCTGTCAGGGCAACGGCGGCTATTCTTTTGCCTGCTCGAACCATTTTTTTCTTCATACATCATTCTCCCTTCTCATATATTTTTAGATGTTTTCATTGTATCATAGAAGCCCGGATTCCGCCATACACAGAGGTTCTTTTTCGTGTGAAAATGTTTTATGAAAAGGTTCGTTCAGGTGTGTTTTTGTCATTTTCAGGCGCCGCTCTTGTAAAAAAGTGAAAAAACAGCTATAATTTAGGATACTAGGACAAAAAATCATAGATTTATATATGCCGAAAAAGACATGAATCCCGGTCCGATTCAGGATTCTGTCCGCGCCGGAGAAGTGAGGTGTCAAAAAGTAATATGGAAATTTTGGATTTTTCTGTGGAAAAACCCGTCCATTTTAACTGGACGGGAAAGTTCGAGTCCCCGGATGAGAGCTGGTCCCATATGTCCCGGATTCTCACGGATTTTGAGTGGATCGTGATGACCGAGGGCGAGCTTTTTATCGCGGACGAGCGCACCCGCTACACCGTGCGGGAAGGCGAATACCTGCTCATGTCCCCCACGGAGCGCCAGTACGGCTTTCAGCCCTCGCTCTGCAAATTTTACTGGACTCATTTTTCTTATAATAATAACGGGAACGATCCTGCCATCTATGATGACGGGAACGTCCACGGCCCTCTGGACGCCGGACAGCCCCGGATTCTTCTGCCCAGACAGGGCGCTGTTCCCCGGCTGGACCGCCTGATTGTTCTCCTGAAACAGCTGCAGGACTGCAGCCGCAAATACCGCAATCAGAATCTGAACTGCCACATGCTGACCGCGGCCCTGTGCGAGCTCTACAGCCAGATCTACCTCTCCGGCGGGCACACGGTCATGAAAGGTGAAAAGGCCCAGCTCTACACCGACATCGTCGATTACATCTCCTGGCGGATTCGGGAAAATATTAAGGTGAGCGAGATTGCCGCCTATTTTGGCTACAATGAAAAATACATCACCACTTTTTTCAAAAAGATTTCGGGGGAATCGCTGAAATCCTATATCCTGAATGAAAAAATGGAGCTGGCAAAGGCCCTGCTCACAGACACCAATCTCCCCGTCGCCCAGATCGGCTATGACATCGGGTTTTCCGACTGTCACAACTTCTCCAGCGCCTTTAAAAAGGTGACCGGACAGAGCCCTTCCACATACCGGAATACTTACGCGCAACGCCAGCTGTTCCACCAGTAAAAGCCATTATGGCAAATAGCGTCACAGCTCCCGCCAGCGGTTGACGCAGGCGAATATTTCCTGTGCCCTCGGCACGGCGAGATTGCCCGGCACGCCGGACGCGCCGCCGCAGATTGCCTCGAAGCCCTTTTCGCGCAGCAGCTTTACCACATGCCCGACCGCCTGCTGCAGCGTCAGCCTGCCATCCAGAACCTGCATGCGCATATATTTCATAATCTGCGCCAGCGCCGTCAGCTGCTCGGTGTCCGCCAGCTGCTCCACATAGCGCAGATCGATGGTATCGCGGTTCACGCTGATGCCGTCCATTCCCATTGTCTTTAGCTTCACACGACCGTCGGCGCCGAATTTCCGGTCCTGTCTGAACACCCTGTCAAACGCCGGCCTCTGAACCGGCATGACCGGAACGGACGGAAGCGGAAATTCAGCGGCCTCCTTTTTCGCAAGCTCCGTAATCTCGTAGGGCTTGTACTGGTTCATCTGAATGACATGGTCGGAGACGTGAAAATAGCTGCCGG
>CANRJU010000159.1 GCA_947631075.1 uncultured Lachnospiraceae bacterium | reverse complement strand
GGGAGAGCCGCCCGCCGCAGAAAAGCTCCCAAAATCGGAGCTGGAGTAGTCTCTTGCGGGACGGGGGACGGCGCCGTAGGTCTGCTTGACTAAGTGGCGGGGAATCTCGTTAATAAAGCGGGAGGGGCGGTTAAAGGTAATCTCGCCGTTTTTCATGCGCTGGTTGGCGCTTGTGAGGGTGAGTCTTTCCATCGCCCTCGTGATTCCGACGTAGCAGAGCCGCCGCTCCTCTTCCAGCTCGGTGGGATCGTCCCCAAAGACGGCGACTGCGCCTGGAAAAATATTTTCTTCCATGCCGCATATGTACACATAGGGAAATTCCAGTCCCTTGGCGCTGTGGAGCGTCATGAGGAGAACCTGATCCGTGTCGTCGGTGACGGTGTCGATGTCCGCCACCAGGGCGATTTCCTCTAACAGTCCGTCTAAGGTGGCCGTCTCCTCGCTCTCGTCCTCGTACTGCACGATTTTGTTGATGAGGGAGTCGATATTTTCAATGCGGGATTCGCTCTCCACCGAGTCCTCGGCTTCTAAGAGGCGGACGTAGCCAGTGACGTCGATAATCTCGTTGATCAGATCCTCCAGCGTGTAGGCGTCGTCCCGCAGCCGCTGGCGCAGATGCTCAATCAGCGCCACGAAGGAGGTGACGGCGGAGGCGGCGCGGCTGCAGCCGGGAATCTCGTCGATTCTCGTCAGCGCGTCGTAAAAGGAAAGCTCGTTGTCCATCGCGTAGGCCGTAATCCGGTTGATGGACGCCTGCCCGATGCCGCGCTTGGGGATGTTGATAATCCGCTTGACAGCGAGGTCGTCCGCGGAGTTGTTGACCGTTTTCAAATAGCACAAAAGGTCCTTGATCTCTTTTCGAGCGTAAAAATTAATCGCGCCGATGATCCGGTAGGGGATGCCCTCTAGGACCAGCTTTTCCTCAAAAATGCGGGACTGGGCGTTGGTGCGGTAGAGGATGGCGAAGTCGCTGTAATTTTTATCCTCCCTCTGAATGGTCCGCTGGATGTCCGACGCCACTCCCTGCGCCTCCTCGTACTCATTGTCGTAGCGCGCGTAGGAGACGGGCGCGCCCTCCTCCTTGCCGGTCCACAAGGTCTTTTCCTTTCGCATGGAATTGTTGCGGATGACCTCGTTGGCCGCGGCGAGGATGTTGCCGGTGGAGCGGTAATTCTGCTCTAAGCGGATGACCTTGGTGGCGGGGAATATTTTTTCAAAATTTAAAATGTTAAAAATATTGGCTCCCCGGAATTTGTAAATGGACTGGTCGTCGTCCCCCACGACGCAGAGGTTCTGATAGCGTCCGGCGAGCTGGCTTAACAGCACGAACTGGGCGGTGTTGGTGTCCTGGTACTCGTCCACCATGATAAAGCGGAACCGCTCCTGGTAAAAGGCGAGCGCCTCGGCATTTTCGCGGAAGAGCTGCACCGTCAGCATGATCAAATCGTCAAAATCGAGGGCGTTGTTGGCCTTTAAGCGCTTCTGGTACTCCTTGTAAACCGTGGCGAAAATCCGCGGCGTGTGATCCTTGGCCGCGTCGTCGGCGTAGCGCCCCGGATCCTTCAGCTCGTCCTTGGCGGAGGAAATGGCGTTTAAAAAGGTGCGCTCCCTGTATTTCTTGGTGTCCACGTTTAAATATTTGCAGATATCCTTCATCAGCGTTTTCTGGTCGTCGGCGTCGTAGATGGTGAAGCTGCGGTCGTACCCTAGGCTGTCGATGAACCTTCGCAGAATCCGCACGCAGGTGGAGTGGAAGGTGCTTACCCAGATATTCTGCGCGCCGTAGGTCACGATCTTGTCCACCCGGTCCCGCATTTCCTTCGCCGCCTTGTTGGTGAAGGTGAGCGCCAATATATTGTACGGGCTGATCTGGTGCTCCTCGATCAGATAGGCGATGCGGTGAGTCAGGACGCGCGTCTTGCCCGAGCCCGCCCCCGCCAAAATAAGGAGCGGTCCCTCAAAGTGGAGAACCGCTTCCCGCTGCTTGTCGTTTAAGTCTGCCAGTAGCTCATTCATGATAATATGTTTATCCTTTCATGCGTTGTTTTGTATTAGTATGAATCATCGTTTCATGGAAAATCTTATTTCGCGCGGAGCAAATGTGCCTGCGCCGCTTTGATCTTGAAGTGGTTCTTATATGTGAAATCATATAGGAAACTGATTTTTCTGCTTATCATTTTTCCGGCTTAGAGAGCGTCTCGTCAATCATTCTCTCCACCAGCTGCTTTTTCATATAGGCGTCAAAGCTCAAGAGGCAGATTACAGCAAAGAGGGAGAGAAAATCGGACTCCTCCTCGTCCTTTACATCCGGAAACAGGTTCTGGGACGCCTTAAAGCGCCGCAGAATATCCTTGGTCAGATTGTCCGTCTGGATCCGCTCCATTTTAAAAATCGTCCGGTAAATCTCCTCCAGCGACACGTCGCGGGACTTGCGGTCGTAGAACATCTCCGTCAGCGGCTTGAAAATTTTCTGGATGTCGTTGATGGAGAGTACATTTTTGAAGTAATACAAAAAGATGAGCAGATACATGTGCTCCTTGGAGTATTTCTTCTTGATGGGCGGCGGCAGAAGCTCGTTCTTGGTGTAGTTGTTAATCATGGTCTTGGTGAGAATCTTGTCGTCGTCCAGCCGCTTGCACGCCTCCAAATGGTCGTCCATAAACGTGGTGACCTGGTCCATGTACAGGTCGATGTTGGGAATCTCCGCCGGATCGATGTAATCGATCTCATTGATTTTTTTTAAGATGTCTAATATGCTCTCTTCACTGGAATGTTCCATGACTACCTCATTTCCGCGGGAGATGCGGCTCCCCGCCCGTTCTGAGACGCGCTTTGCGCCCACATGGCTATTATATATGATTTCAGATGCTAAATCAACTGCCAAAAAAAATTGTGGACTTTGAAGGGAAAATCTGGTACGATATAATTCAGTAAAAATCTGGTATGAAACAGAGATGGATAAAAGGAAGTGCAAAAGTTGTGAATGAAATGGGAGGCAGCGGCGTTTATTCATTTGTGAAAAATACGCTATTTGATAATTTTCTGAAGCTTGCCAGAGTAAACATTCTGACCGGCGAGTATGTATTCCTGAAATATGACACAGTCATGAAGGAGGAAGGGTACGAGAATATTCCCAGCATTTATACCTATATCGAGAAACAGGTGGCGGACGGACTGGTATTGTCCGAGTACGCCGAGGAGTACCTGAAGTTTTCCAGCCCGGACTATGTGAAGATGAGGGTGTTCGGGGGAGACCGGAGAATCATTCAGAGCTACAAGCGCAAGACGCACGAAGGCTATATGTGGGTGACCTTTGGCATCGTGGTGCCGGCGGAGTGCTGCGAGGAGAACCCCTGGGTTGTATTTTACTGGCGGGAAGCCGATTCGGACACCACGATTATGGTGGACGCCCTTTCGACTCTGTCGGGCATTTATCACAAAATATTGAAAATAAATATTACGGAGGACTCATTCCAGAGCATCAAGGTGAGCCAGGAGGAGCGCAAGCAGTTCGTGGAGAAGCTGGCGAAGATTTCGGAATGGTGGCAGAAGTTCGAGGATGCCGGGAACGTCTACATCGAGGACGCGGAGGCCTACCATGAATTTACGAACATAGAGCATCTGCGGGCGCTGTTCTGGGAGGACAGCACCCGGACCCACAGCTGCCGGTACAGAAGACGGCAGGGGGATTCCTGGCGCTGGGCGCAGATGGAGCTGCTCTCCAGCATTGAGTACACGGATGACAATCAGATTCTGATTCTCTATGTCAAGGACATCCACGAGGATGTCCTCAAGGAGGAGCGCAACAGGCAGGCGCTTTTGGACGGCTATCACAGAGACGCCCTCACCCGCCTGTACAACCGGCACAAGTACAATGAGGATTTGGAGGAGCTTGCCAAGGGAGAGTGTCCGACCCTCACCTGCCTGTATGTGGACGTGAACGGGCTCCACGAGCTAAATAACCACATGGGGCACGAAAAGGGAGATGATATGCTGTGCAGCGTGGCGGACGCTCTGAAACGGTATTTTCCTGAGGATTCCGCGTACCGGATCGGCGGAGACGAGTTCGTAGTACTCAGCACCAAGCTCTCCAAGCAGACCGTGGAGCACATCGTCCGCGAGGTGCGCAGGGATCTGATCAAGGACAATTACGAGATTTCCGTGGGCGTAGAGAGCGGCTCGCGAGAGCTGGCGGTTTACAAGATCGTGGGCGCTGCCGAGCTTGCCATGCGGGCGGACAAGGAGCTGTACTACAAGCAGAACGGCGGCGTGCGCAAGAAGCGTGCGCTGAATGAGGAGCTGGAGAACACGCTGCGGGAGAAGAAGTACGCGGAGAAGTTTTTGAATGTGATCGCCAACAAATTCGCGGGCGTTTACTTTGTGGATTTAAAGCACGACACCCTGCAGCACATTTACATACCGTATTATTTTCTGGAAATACTGGAAAAGACGGACTACTGCTTCAGCGAAGCCATGCGCATTTACATGGACAAATATGTAAAGGGCGAGTACCACGAATACTTTAACAGGGTGTTGGATTACAAATATTTGAAAAAGCAGCTCGAGGAGGAGGAAAAGGTGGCATTTGCCTACCAGAAGGTGGACGGCAAGTGGATGTATATGCGGATCACCAGGCTGGAGAGCCAGAATGAAGAAGATTATGAGACGATCTGGATCTTTTCCGACGAGGAGATGCAGCAGTCTTTCTGGGGGACGATATGAAAAAAAATGAATGTTACGAGGGAATCGTGCGCAAGCTGAAATTCCCCAACAAGGGCATGGTAGAGGTGCCCGGAGAGTCCGCTCCCGTTCTGGTGAAAAATACGCTGCCGGGCCAGACCGTGGTCTTTCAGTGTAAAAAATTAAAAAATGGCAGGCCGGAGGGAAGGCTGATTTCGGTGAGCGCTCCCTCCGAGCTGGAAAATCAGTCCCCTCCCTGTCCTCATTTTGAGGATTGCGGAGGGTGTGCTTATCAGACGATGGATTACGGGAATCAGAAGCGGCTGAAACTCGAACAGGTGAAGGCGCTGATGGCTCCCGTTTGCGCTGATTTTCCCCTGGAGAGCTGCGCCTCCAGCCCCGACGAGTGGGAGTACCGCAACAAAATGGAATTTTCCTTCGGGGACGAGATAAAGGACGGCCCGCTCGCTTTAGGACTTCACAAGCGGGGCAGCTTTTACGACATCGTGCCGGTGCCCGGCTGCCGGATCGTGGACGAGGACGTGCGCCGGATTCTCGCCGCTACCCTGAACTTTTACAGGGACAGAGAGGTTTCTTATTTTCACAAAAAAAGCCACGAGGGAGTGTTGCGCCACCTTCTGGTGCGGAAGGCGAGAAGGACCGGCGAGATGCTGGTGTGCCTGGTGACTACCTCCCAGGGGGACGCCTTCCCGGAGGAGTACCGGGATATGCTTTTGTCGCTGGAGCTGACCGGCCGATTTGCCGGCATCCTCCACATGATCTACGACGGGGTGGCGGATGTGGTGCGCGCGGATCAGACGCTCACTTTGTACGGAACGGATTATTTTTACGAGGAGCTTTTGGGCCTAAAATTCAAAATTTCTCCCTTTTCCTTTTTTCAGACCAATTCCTCCGGCGCCGAGATTCTGTATGAGAAGGCGCGAGAGTATATCGGGGATATCAAGGGCAAGGTCGTATTTGACCTTTACAGCGGGACAGGCACCATCGCGCAGGTGCTGGCGCCGGTGGCAAAGCAGATCGTGGGCGTGGAGCTCGTGGAGGAGGCGGTGGACGCCGCCAGGGAGAACGCGAGGCTCAATCACCTCGACAACTGCCGGTTTCTCGCGGGGGACGTGCTGAAGGTGCTGGACGAGCTGGAGGAAAAGCCGGACGTCATCGTGCTGGATCCGCCCAGAGAGGGCGTCCACCCCAAGGCTCTGCAGAAAATTCTGGATTTTCAGGTAGAGCGGATCGTGTATATTTCCTGTAAGCCCACCAGCCTGGCAAGGGATCTTGAGGCATTTCTGGAGGGCGGATACCGGGTGGAAAAGGCTGTGGCGGTGGACCAGTTTCCTTGGACGGGGAATGTGGAAACGGTTGTCCAACTTTCCAAGGGAGAAATCTAGTCGCGTTTGAAGCGGTACAATGAAAGAAAAAACAGGAGGTTATACATATGATTATGGACAGTGCGAAAATAATCTCTCTCCGTATGGAGCGCCAATGCTTCATAAACAAGGCTGATGAGGTTGAATACATAGAGCTATATCGGGATATGCAGCCGGGACAAAATGTATATTGGAACGGTTTTGGCGAGCCTCCTACGCTTATTTTTCGTACCGATTTTGACGATATAGGGTTTAACCGGAAACGTCAATTGGATCGTAAATTGGTGAAAGGACGTTTTGCCGGAGGAAATATTGGATGGATCGTACCGGAGGATATGGAATTGTTTGCTGCTCTTTACCAAAAACCGCTTACAAAACCGACGCTGGAGCAATTACAGATTCTGGAGCTGATTGAAAAAGCAGGACCGTTCAATATACAGCAGATCAAAGAAGAAACCGGTTT
>CANRJU010000158.1 GCA_947631075.1 uncultured Lachnospiraceae bacterium | reverse complement strand
CGGTCGAGCCCTCCTCCAGCGCGAACAAGAAGTGCTGGCACTCGTCCAGCGTGCTGTATTTTTCCATTTCCTCCTTGGGCATGACAACGACCTGCGAATTGGAAAGGTACGAGTCGCTGCAGGAGATCTCGGACTGCAGTTCTTCCGTCAGCGTCATGCCGTTCCAGATGCAGTCAATCGTTCCCTTCTCTAACAAATCCGTCTTCTCGTCCCAGTCAATCTCCGTCAGCTCAGCCGAAACGCCCAGACTCTCGGCAAATTTCTCTGCCAGCTCGGCGTCAAAGCCCACCCACTCGTCGCCGGAGCGGTAATCCATAGGGGTAAAATCCGTGATTCCCACGACCAGTGTCTTTTTGTCCTGCACATAGGACAGATCCGACTGCCCCTCCTTCAGCACCGAGGAGCCATCCTCGCTCTTTCCGCCGCAGGCGGTAAGCGCCATCAGCATAACCGCGAGCAACAGACTGATCAGAGCCCTTCTCTTTTTTGTAACCATTGACTTCATTGCAATTACCTCACTTTGCTGTTAATTTTTTATGTTTAAGCCTTTCGTCTTAAAAAGAAGTCCAAACGTACCCGGACCGGCATTGGTAGAAATCGCCGAGGACGCCTTCTGGTAGACCACCTTTTCAAAGTTTACCTTCTTCCGCACCATCTCCTCGATCTCCATCAGCTCGCTCTGCGTCAGATTCACATAGGTGATGAACAGAAGAGACGTGTCGATCTCGCCCGGCACATTCAGCGATCTGTTTATATACTTACGCCAATATGTCTCTCTGGTTCCCATCAAAATGGAGCTGACCGTCATGCTGCTCTTTTTCAGCACAATGATCGGGTGCAGCATCAGCGCCTCGCAGATCTTGTCGACCTTCGACGGTATTCTCCCCACGCAGGCCAGATATTTGGTACTGGCCACCACGAAGCTGGTCCTGACATTTTTCCGGTCGCGCTCGATATTTTTCAGAATCTCTTCGACCGACATGCCCTCCGCCGCGTTCCTTGCGGCGTTCAGCACGAGTAATCCCGTGCCGCTGGAGAGGTGGCCGGATTCCACCACGGTCACGTTATCAAACGTCTTTGCCGCCTCCAGCGCGTTGGCGTAGCCCCCGCTGGTGTTTTTCGCGATGGAAATGTGAATGATCTGCTGCGTCTTTACCAACTGATCCGCAAAGAACTCCTCATAGGACGCGGGCTCCGGCGGCTCGGAGCGGGCAACCTTTTCGCCCGCGCCCATGTAGGACAGAATCCCCTCCGGTCCGACCTCTATGCCGTCGAGAAAATCTCCCTCCTCCGTGACCACCCGGTAGGGCTTTACGACAATATGGTTTTTGGCGGTCATGGACTCCGGAAGATCGCACACGCTGTCCGTGGTAATCATGACCTGCATCTTCTTTTTGTGGCTTAGAATCGGGCTCTCTATGGTGTTCTCCAGATCGCCCCCGTCCGCCAACTGCACCAGTTCCTTCGGCAGATGGCTCAAAAGCTCCATCTCCAGATCCTTGCCGCTGACCGGCTTTACCAGGTACCCGTCAAATCCCTCACGCCGGTACAGCGCCTGGTTCTCGCTCCCTGCGTTGGCCGTGAGGATGACCACCGGCGTCTCCGTATTGAGTCCGCCCACCTGGGCGCGGACGGCGTGGAGACACTGTATGCCGTCCATCTCCGGCATCAGATGATCCATGAAAATGACATGGTAGCGGTTCTGCGCCGTCTTTTTCAGGCAGGCGGCGCCGCTCGTCGCCGTATCTACATTTACCTTTGTATCGCGCAGCAGCTTTTCCTCTACCATGAGGTTGGTCTCATTGTCATCCACAATAAGCACGTTCGCCTTGGGCGCCTCGAAGATCTGCTTGTAGTGATCGCGCACGTTCATAGCGTGGCGGCTCTCCAGGTTCAGCTCGCCCACCTTGTTGTCGTCCATAATCTTCTGCGGCACGACTACCAGAAAGGTGGAGCCCCTCGTGTAGACGCTGTTTACCGTGATCTCGCCTCCCATGAGGTCGACTAGCTGTTTCACAATGGAGAGGCCCAGGCCGGTCCCCTCGATATAGCGGTTCTTCTCCTCATCCACGCGCTTGAACGCGCTGAACAGATGGGGAATATTTTCTTTTTTAATGCCCATGCCCGTGTCCGACACCGAATATGCCATCTGGGCAATTCCGTTTTCAATGCCCTGGCACTGGATGGAGAGCGTCACCGAGCCCTCCGGCGTGTACTTCACGGAGTTATTCAAAAGGTTGATCAAAATCTGCTTGATGCGGACCTCGTCGCCAAAGAGCTTGGCCGGCGTGTGCTCCTCCACGTCGATGTGAAATTCCAGCCCCTTTTCCCGGGCGCGAACCCAGATCATGTTGACGATGTCCGAGAGCATATTTCCGGTATCATAGGTGACCGGCACGATGTCCATCTTGCCGGACTCGATCTTGGACATATCCAGAATGTCGTTGATCAGAGTCAGAAGCATCTTGCTGGCTCCCTGGATATTCTGGGCGTCCGCCGCCACCTCCTCCGATACATTTTCACGCAAAATCATCTCATTGAGTCCGATGATCGTGTTGATCGGCGTGCGGATCTCGTGGCTCATGCTGGAAAAGAAACGGCTCTGCGCCTGGTTGAGCTCCTCGATTTCCTTTCTCTGCTCCTCCGCCCGGTCATTCTCCGCCCGGTACACCGAGTTCTGGAACAGAATCATGGCGCAGGTCAGCACGGTGACCACAGTCAGCGAAATAATGGCGTCCACATAGGTCATATCCACGGTGTGCTGGACCACGTCGGCGGGGTACGCATAGGCGATGTAGCAGCAGACGAGATAAATGGCATAGCCGCTGGCGATCAGCACATACTTTCCCTTGCCCTCCACCACGAGGCTCACGAAGATAAAGCCGAACAGAAACCAGATCGGCGCGCCCCCGTACAGTCCGCCCGACGTGAGAAAATTGTAGGGCAGGACCAGATAAATGACCACCACCGAAATCAGCACGGCGCCTAACTGGATCTTTTTGAAGCGAATCGCGCAGAACACGATGACCGCCAGCAAAAAGATGAACACGAAAAGCGGAATAATGTTTTCTATGCCCGCGCCGGAAAATCCGCCGCCCAACAGACCGATGATCAGCCCCGCAAGTCCGAAGGTGGATAAAAGGCGGAACAGCCTCTCCTGCAGGCTCAGCTCCGTGCTATTGCACATCTCCTGAAAAAAGTTTAGTATTTTCTTCATTACAGTTCACCGCCTTTCACCTGTTCTGTCAGCGCCCTCAATTTTTCGGAGGCGGTGTCCATCTCAAAGTCTTCTATATCCCCTCTCACATGGCGGAGAAGCGTGAGAACCGGCGTTCCATGATAGGCAAACCCTCGCAGCTCCTCTACGCACCGCTCCGCCTCGCTCGCCTCAAAGGTCGAGAGGTAATCCTGTATCTTGTCAAACTGATCCGTCAGCCGCTCCGCGGAAATTTCTTCCGCGGCTCCGTCGGACGCCGGTTCCTCCGCGTCAGAGCCGATTCCCAGCGAATCCCGGATGCCCCTCAGCGTATCGTCGTACCGGCTCATAAGAGCCTCATGATGCTCCTCTATATAGGCGGCGTCCTGGTTCTTGGACGCGTCCTCTAAGCTCTTGGCCAGCTCCGAGAGAGCGTCCGCGCCGATCATCTTGGAAGAGCTCTTGAGCGCGTGGACGAGGATGCGGTAGTTCTCCCAGTCCTTCTGGTCCCGGAAGCCCTGAATCGACGTCTTTTTGCCCTCGCCGTCCTCCGCGAACTTCGTCAGGAGTTTTATATAAAACTCACGGTCTTTCTGGGAATAGGACAGCCCGCTCTTGGTGTTGATCCCGGCGCGCTCCAAGCGCTCCAGCTCATCCTCACCCTGTTCCCCGGCGGGAGCCGCCGCCTGTTTCGCCGCGGCATCTCTCGATACCGTGGCGCCTTTTGCCATACCGGCACCGTTAGGTGACGCTGAACGCTTGGATGATGCGGCGCGTTTCGATGTATTCTTTTCTTCCTGCTCGCTGATGTAGACAATCGCGTTCTTCGGCAGCACCTTTTTCAGCACGCGCTCCAGCTCTACCACCTCTACCGGCTTGGAGACGAACTCGTCAAAGCCCTCACGCATGAACATCTCGCGGGAGCCGCTGACCGCGTTCGCCGTGAATACAACCGCGGAGAAGGAATTTCCAAAATTCTCAATGTTCCGGAGACGCTTCAGCGTCTCCACGCCGTCCATCCCCGGCATCATGTGGTCGATGAAAATCAGGTCAAATTCTTCGTTCTGGCATATATCAATCGCCTTCTGCCCGCTGTTCGCCGTCTTGATCTTCATCTGATAGTCGTTGAAGATTCCCTCCGCCACCATGAGGTTCATGGGCTCGTCGTCCACGACAAGGATCCGCACGCCCGGGCACACCATGCGCGTGCCGGAGGAAGAGGACGCATCCTCGAATTTCTCCTCATTGAGCACGCCCACCACTGGGAAGCAGTAGAAGGGCTTGGGAAGAATCTTCACGCGGCTTTTCCCGGCCGGAGCGAAATCGTCGTCGGCAGTCACGATGACCTCCACGTCCTGATCCATTGTCTCAAAGTAATCCGCGTTTTCCTCATACTCCTCCTTGCCGATAAAGAGGTGCGTCAGCTTGTAAGTGGAAACCAGCTTTTCCAGATTATCCATGTCGTAGACGCGGTGGAGCGTGATATCCAGCCCCCGGACCATGTGAGTGATCATGCGGTCATAAAAATTGCGCACCTCGGTCACCTGGTATTTCTCCGGCCTCAAGAAGCAGCCCACGCACAGTTCCCTGCGCCTCTCCACCTGCATGCCCGGCGTGTCGTCTGCCACCTTCTGGGGAATGCTGATGGACACCGTCGTCCCCTTGTCCTTCTGGCTCTCAATCTGCATGAATCCGTTCATGGCGCGGACCATGCCGTGCACAATGGGGATCCCCAGTCCCAGACCGCCCGCCTGCCTGTCCCGGCCGTGGCTGGACTGGTAAAATTTCTCCGTAATCTTCTCGATGTGCTCCTCGTCTATGCCGATTCCGGTATCTGTCACGCGGATGCACAGGTTGACGCCGTACTCCCTCTTCAGCGCGTAAATCCGGACATAAACGCCACCCTTTTTGGTAAATTTAATGCTGTTGTCAATCAGATGCTTGATAATCTTTTTAATCTTGCGCCCATCTCCCACAAGAAGCGTGGGGATGTTCGCGTCAATGTCGAAAATCAGCTCTAAGTCGTTATTCTGCGCCATCATCCGGTTGTCCGTGACGATATCATTGACCATCGAGGCAATCATATAGTTATCCTCGCTGACGCTTATGCGGCCCGTGTCGATTTCCGTAAAATCCAGAATGTCCTCAATCTGGGCGAACAGCCGGTAGCCGGCCCTCTGCATGGAGAGAATGTCCTTTCTCTTGTCGGAATCGTCCTCGTTGTTCAGCATGACGGCAGAGAGACCGACCACCGCGTTGATCGGCGTCCTAAGCTCATGGGAGACATTGGTGAGGAAATCCTCGGTCCGGCTGTTCACCTCTTCCAGCCTGGCAATCCGCTCATCGGTGTCCTTTTTGTCCATGACATTCTTCTTGCGCAGCGCCTTCATGAGCCGCCATACGAGGAGAATCAGCGCCGAGTGCAGAAGAAGGCGCGAGACAAACAGCGGCGTAAATGCCGACTTATCTTTAATCACAAAAAACACATCGTAGAGCAATATGCCAAAAAACACAATCACGCAGAAATCCAGCACCGCGTAGACCTCCGCCAAAAAATACAGGATCATGAGGGCAATCATCACGATTGCCAGATCCGGAATACTGCTCTCATGTGTTCCATACGACCAGAATGTCAGCACCATAAAGACAAAATAAACCCACTGGCACACATTGCCGGGAACCTTGCCGCTGATATGCAGAATCCAGCATATCGCAAGCCCCGCCACAAGCTGCCAGATATTCAGCATCTCCCAGCCGAGGAGGAGCGCCTCTGCCACCAGCGCGATCATGCATGCCGTATAGGCAAATAGCAGTCTGAGATGCGCCGAGCGCTGTTTTTCCTGTTCATACATAAAACGTCGTCACCTACTTTTCTCTCATCTGATAATCCGTGTCCTCGTCGATCATGGCCAGCATGACGTCCGCCAGCGCCGGATCGAACTGCGTTCCCTTTCCTTTTTCTATCTCCGACCGGACCACCTCCTGGGGAAGCACGTCCCTGTAGCTTCTCTTGGAGCTCATCGCGTCGTAGGCGTCCGCCACGGCAATGACCCTTGCCTCCAGCGGAATCTCCTCTCCGGCGATGCCGTCCGGGTATCCTTTTCCGTCGTACCGCTCGTGGTGCCATCTGGCCCCGGTGGCGAGCTTGGGAAAATCTATAATCCTCTCCAGAATCTTCGCCCCCATAGCGGGGTGGTTCTTTATGACCTCGTACTCCTCGTCGGTCAGCTTGGCCGTCTTGTTGATAATGGCGTCCGGTATGCCGATCTTCCCCACATCGTGGAGCAGTCCCATCACGTAAATCTCGTTCTGCATCTCCGGCGAAAATCCCGCCT
>CANRJU010000157.1 GCA_947631075.1 uncultured Lachnospiraceae bacterium | reverse complement strand
AAAGCATCTGAGCCTCCGGCAACCGATGAACCCCAGTCACCGATTGTCTTATCCACTCCGAGCAGTTTCCCGATAAACTCAAAGAGTCTGCGAAGCGCTATTGTCATAGCGTTCAGATACGGCAGGACTTTCGCCACGATCGGCAAGAAAATGTTTCCGATTGAGCGAGACAAAGCAACAAAGTTCTGCTTTAAAAGCCTTATCTGATTGGCAGGCATATTGATCGTTTTCGACAAATCCGCCCATGCATAGCGCGTTGAGTCAAGAATTGTAATAGTTCTCAATAGCGCCTTGTCAGCTTGACTCATCGCTGAAACGGACGCGTCTATTCCGAGCGCCTGTGCCTGCTGTTCCAGATTGGCAACTCTGATGTTCACGCCGTACTTGTCAACCGCACGGCTCATTCCGACAATGCCGGACGTCAAATTGTCGTATACTTTCGAGAAGTCCTCATTCCTTACGGATGCGAGGTCTGCGCCGATCATCGTCAGCGCGTCAGACAGACGCAAAGCGTTTTCGGACGCAACACCCATCGAAGAGGAAATCTGCCCGAAAGTCGCTTGATAATTCAAGAGCATATTTGCGTCCATTCCAAGCGACGCGCCGCCCGTTTCCGACAAAAGACCGTTGTCCGCAACATTGAAGCCGGTCATTTTCGCGGTAAGTTCACGTGCCCTCTTGCTGAATGAGTTTGCGTATTCCTCCGCAGATTTATAACCGGCTTCCTGCCACTCACCTGCCGCCTTATCCGCCACTTGATTAAACGCGGCATTAAAATAGTTGAAAGTCTCAAGATAATTCATTGAGTTTTCAACCGATTCAAATAGTCCCTTTCCGATTCGTTTTATTGCATAAAAAGTGGCAACAAGCTTTCCGATAGAAAGCGCAAGGCTTCTTGTTTTCTTTTCTGTTTTCGTTGCACTGTTGCCGAATGACCGAATATTGCTAGACAAACTTCTCGCCGCCGCTCCTGCCCTAGAGCCATTGGAAGAGATACGCCCCATTGCTTCCGCAAGACGGATAACATTGTTGCTTACCCTCGGCGCTTTCGACAGCGTAGCCATCATGTTCTTAAGTCCGTTGGCGATGTTCTGCATATTTTGCGGAGCATTTCCGGCGTTTTTCCCACCGAGCCTTGACACGGAAGATACAAGGTTTGAAAGACTTGTTAAATCAAAATTTATAGTTCCGATGCTGTTTAATTGTGTCACAAGCCCGGAAAGTGCGGTCGTGAGTTGCGGTATATTTTGCGCCGCTTGAGTAACGGTTTTCCTTCCTAACTTTGATACGCCGTTAATGAGGTTTGTGAGACCCTGCGCGTCGAAAGAAATCCCATTTAATCCAGTAAGGCTGTTGGAAAGGTTATGAATTGCACCTGCCGTATTCGCAAGCCCCGAAAAATCAACAGTAGCCAACTTGTTCAAGCCGCTTGCAATTCTGGTAAAATCTGCGGTTTTTACATTCTGTGTGAATGTACTCACAGATTGCCCTAGTCTCGAAACGCTTGTTGAAAGGCTATTAAGCCTGCCTGTGTTAATTCCATTTAACGCGCCGTTAAGTTTGTTAAGCCTCCCGAGTAATGCGTCGATGGAAGCATAGGCATTCTTCGCCGAAGAGTTAATTTCAAGCGACAGGGTATCAATTACATCGTTTGCCATAAAAATCTACCTCCAACTGTTCGAGGTTAGCGGCCCACTCCAAATGTGGGTCGGTTTGCATAAAAATAACAGGGTGCAAACCCTGTCGAAATATGGTATAATTTCTCCATCTTACTAAGGAGAAAAAGTATGAAAATTACGAATGATAATGATTTCCTCGGCGCGGCTATCAAGCTCGCCAACGAATATGATGATTGTACCATTACCAAACTTGCAAAGGAATACGGCATGACAACAAACAATTGCCTTCCCTTTATCAAGAGCCTAGAATCTCAAAACTATATTGCAATGAACGGATCGGATTCTTTCCACATATTTCCGCAAGGAAAGGCCGCTTATGTAAGCCCTGCCAAGAAAAAGGCAAAGTCAGTATTTAAGCTTTCCGTATCGCTTTTGAAATACGTCGTTTCCTACATTCTCGGAATCATCAGCGGACTCGTTATCGCTTACTTCACACACAAGTTCGGGTGGTAATATATTGAGATATTTGAAAAGGAGCATAACCCAATGTGTCGGGGTCGTTTTGCACTCTTCGCTGTTTGCCATCAGATTAATGCAAACCAAATCCTCAAATTGCTCTTTGGTTAAATTAATACCAAGTTCCCGGTACGCCTCTATGCTCGTATCTATCATATTTTGTGTTTTTTTCTTCTTTTTCCAGAACATATTTCCTCCGCAAAAAGAGCGCCCCGGAGGACGCTCAATCTCTTAAATATTTTCTTTTTCAATCTGTTCCGCAAGGAAGAGTGGCGGTTCATACTTCGCAATAATCTCAACTGCCTTGTCGCACTGGCTTCTCTTGATGCTCTTGTACGACCGCACGCCGAAATTATATTTCAGGTTCGCATACAGATTGTTATACAACTGCTGTCTTAACATTCTGTTGTTGTATGCCCTTGAGTGCTTTCCTCCGAGAACGGATACTCCCCGGCGCTTCACTGCCGTTGTAATTCTGTCCGCTTCGATCGGGAGAATTGGCAAGTCCATTTCGAGTTTGTCCATCCTCTCCGTCAGCGTGTCCACTTTCTTGTTCAGCTCGACGTTTCCTTGCGCAAGAAGTTGTATCTTTCCCTCGGTCGTGGTAGGTAATGCATAACCGCCGGTCTTTCTCAACTGCGGAAGAACCTCCGATGTAACCCATTTCTTAAACTTCTTCGCAGATTCAAGCTTACTTCCGAAGATTGCCGCATACAAGCCGCTCTCGTTTACAACCCCTATCTGATAAGCTTGTTTTGACACCTGCTCCTCCAAAACGGAGGAGCTGATTACTTGTCTATCTTCTTTGTCGATAAGTTTTGTCATGTTAAATGTTTTGGCATACCCAAGTATTGAAGAAATATCCTTTTCCACAAACCACGGTTCATTGTCAATTACAACCGTTCTAACTTCGCCAAACTCCGGCGAATTGAAAATCTGCATCTCATTCATGCCACAACTCCCCTTTCCTCTTTTGTATTCAACCCGAACATCTTCATAATGCAATACTTCGCAATCTGCATCTTGCTGTTGCAGGCAACCGAAATCAGCTTTCCGAAAAACTCTGCCGGAGTCATGTCGCATTTTGAACGGTTGCAGGACAGGCAAGCCGCCTGTAGGTTGCTCATTGCATTTGTGCCGCCCTTTGACAAGGGAATCTTGTGGTCTATCGTCATCTTATTGAATTGTAAATGTTCTCCGCAGATTGCGCATCTCCCATTGCTCCGGGCGTACACCTCACATTTCTCACGGTATGTGAACTTCCTCCGCTTGCTCACGACTCAGCACCACCTTTCTGCGCTTCTGCCAGTTCGCAAAGGATTTTCAAGTGCTCCTGAGCCTTTTTGGTGTATTCTTCAATGTCATTCAGCGCACTATCCGCTAATGCCTTTGCCCTTTTCCTTTTGATGTAATCTCTGCATATATTGGTAGTGATCGCGGCGCTTCTCAGGCTCTCATTCGCCAAGTAATAATTTTCCCGGATTTCATCCTTCATGCCGCCGCACCGCCTTTCTGCTTAACTGAAAGGGCGCGGTACAGCATCTTCAAAGAAGCTGTATTCGCTTTGTCCTCAGTCCCTATGTAATGCTCTACAACGTTCCGGTACTTTTCTTTTCCCCTCACTTTGTTGAATGCGTATCTGACGCTTCTCTCTACTGCCGCCCACGTAGTACCATACTTTTCGGCCGTCAGGCAATAAAGAAAATACATACTTATCCGTCCGCCGTTTGATTCTGACATGAGGACAATCATGTCAGAGATGTAGTCAAAGCCGAACATTGCAATCGGCATTCCCATTTCAAGCAACGCATCCTCTACTCTTTCTCTGGTAATCATCACGCCACCCCCTTCAAAAACTGCTGTCCGTTGAAGCGTGACGTTTCCAGTTTTTCCTCAAGGCTATCAAGGCTTGTTTTCAGCCAGACAAGGTATCTTTCCATATCATCGTCTGTTATCTGCCCAAGCTCATGCGCCCTCTGCGCTTCGACAAGCTTTCCGCTGATTTTCTGCAAATCATTTACAGAAAAGCCGAAGTCCTCGTTCATTTCCTTAATCTGGTTTCTTAAGACCGCTATTCTTTCGTATTCTCTCATGGTTCCCTCTTTCTCCCCGAATCCGGGGCTTCTCTTTTGTAAAAATGTTCTTGAAAGAGGAATCCCAAGCTGATATAATAGATTTATCAGCGGGAAACCTCTGATGACATTTAGGAATGACCGTCGCTACTCGCCAAAGTTGCCGGTCATTCTTTTTTTATGTCTTTTTCCAACTTTCCAATCCCTCTGCTAATAGCCTCCGTCTTGTTTACGGATTCTTGTTCGCAGTAAGATTCCAAAATCTCTTTGTCTCTGTCGCTTATGCGGACACTGATTTTGTTTGGTCTTGGATTGTCGGTCGGTCTGCCAGTTCTTGGACTCATCACATAACCCCCTTTCAACTTTTGTCTGGCATAATTCAATTATATATTATGTCTGGCAAAAGTCAAGAGGAAATTTAAAAAAAGAGCGGAACATTGTCCGCTCAATCCATCTATTTCACTTCTTCATAATCATCTAATACCCATACGTGGTATTTAACTTTATCTGGCAGATAATAAATCCCGCTTAAAATAATAGTTTCCGATTCTTGATTGTAAAATGTGTAATATATAATATCCGAGTCAAACCATTCCTGATCGCTGATACTTAATATTTTTTCATCAAATGAATCGAGCGTTTCGTTTTGGTCTGTTTCATCATCTTCATCTTGAAAAACAAATATTTGAAAAATTTTCTTTCCGTCCGGCGCGGAAATTTCGGAAAAATCCATTTCCAATTCAACATCCGAAAAATAATCTTCTGCGTCGCTTAATGATTCTTCGGCACAAGCGGAAAGATTAAAAAATGCAAATGCAATCATTATAATCAAAAATTTTCTCATTTGTAGGCACCTTCTTTTCTATATCTTTTGTATATCAGCATCTTCTACCACAAGGAAATTTTTTTCTTCCATTAAAGAAATATGAAAGTCATCTTGAAAATTAACCCACATCAATTCATCTTCTTCGTTTTTATATTTGGTATATGACGGGTATAATGTAACAGATGCGGTTTTCCCGTTCCTTGCAGTCAATATATATCCGCCGAGCGGAATATCTCTTCCAACCAAGTACTGCCCAGCCGGATAAATCCCTTTTTCTCTGTCGTACATACAACCGTTCCTCTCTTTCGTATTTTCAGCAATATATGTTATCTCTTTTTGATTGTCTTTGATTATAGATTTGTTTTCGTTAAAATTATTTTTTCCAAGAAACGTAACTGGCGGAGCACGTGTATATTCATCCTCTCCATCTTCAAATTCATCATCGTATTCATCCTTCCAATATGATTCGCGCATTTCATCATACATAGACTGATAAACCGAATTTGATTGTTTTCTTTTTTTCGTATAAGCTGAAAAACAGAAACGCGCTAAAAACAGCAAGGCAATGATTGCAAAAACATACCAGTATGCACTTATGAATCCTATAACAAGTAAAACAGCAATAATTGTTCCACACCCAGAGCCGTTTGAGCTTGTTCCTTTTCTTCCAGACATGAAATCAAATGCTCCATCTTTCGTTTTCCCCATAATAACACATTATGTCGAAAAATGGAAGTGTATAAAAAAATAAGCGGATAAGCTGTGACACCTATCCGCCCTGCTGTTTCTTTTTCTTCTTTCTTTTGGACTCTGCCATCATGTTGTTGAAATAGGCGATTGCCTTTTGCAGTTCCTTTTCCTTCTTCTCTTCCAGTTCTTCTTCGGTGTACGGGAAGATGCGGTAAGGCTCCTGCGGATATTCCATCGGCGTCGTGCCTTTCTTGCGGAACATGTTCCCGACCGTCGCGACAAGCGCGTCAGCAAAGTACACGCCTTGCAGGTGCATCATCTCGTTTTCCTCGTTCCTTTTCCTGCGGTACATTAAATCATACGGCTCCAAATCCACTGGGTCAGAGTCCATGAACATCTCACGGGAAACGCCGAGCATCAGGTAGAACGGGAGCAAGTCTTCCATGACAAACCTGTTGTACGGCTTCGGCTTGCGGATTATGCCTGTTTCTTCTTGTGGTCTGTCGGCTTCTTCCCCGAATCCTCCGAGCTCCCGATGATTTCCTTTAAAAAACCCCTGCTCGTCAGTTCCTCCGAAAGCTGTGTGAACAGTGTGAGCAGTCCGCGCTTTTCGTCCGTCTCTTCCTCGACGTACTCGTCAATCAGGTCTCCGACTTCCTGCTCCGTCTCGACCGGGTTGTACTTTTTGAACCCGACAAACAGAAGCTCGCGGACGATGCAGAACAGGTCTTTCATCTTCTGCACTCCATTCTCCTGCGCTTCGGTATTCTGTATCTCTTCCTCGGTCATTTCCTTGCCCGAACCGCTGAACAGGGTG
>CANRJU010000156.1 GCA_947631075.1 uncultured Lachnospiraceae bacterium | reverse complement strand
TTTATAACTGTAACAGGAGGACACAGAGTTGGAATAAGTGGTTCATGTGTTTTAGAAAATGATAAAGTAATAAATATAAATTATTTAAATGGATTAAACTTTAGAATTTCTAGACAAATATTAAATTGTAGTAAACACATTTTAAATCATATTACGGTATTTTTATTGACGGCACTTCTGATCTGTCAGGCAGCGATTGTTCCCGCGCCGGCGAGAGCGGAGACGGGCGACGACGAGGAGGACGCGAAGCTGATTGTGATTGACGCGGGGCATCAGACCCACGCCATGAGCGATACGGAGCCGATCGGACCGGGGGCCTCGGAGAGAAAGGCGAAGGTGACGGGGGGAGCTTCGGGCTGCGTGACCCATCTGCCGGAGTACAAGCTGAACTTGCAGGTGTCGAAGAAGCTCAAGAAGGAGCTGGAGTCCCGCGGATACGAGGTCATTATGGTGCGCACGAAAAATAATGTGAAGATGTCCAACGCGCAGCGGGCGAAGGTCGCGAATAAAAATAATGCGGACGCTTTCATCCGGATTCACGCCAATTCCTCGGACAGCTCCAGCGTGACGGGAGCGCTGACGATTGCGCCGCAGAATTCCAACACATTTATGAAAAAGAAAAATATCAAAAAGAGCCAGAAATTGTCGAAAAAGGTGCTGTCGGCGATGTGCGCCGAGACGGGCGCGAAAAACCGGGGCGTCATGTACACCAATACGATGAGCGGCATTAACTGGTGCAAGGTTCCGGTGACCATCGTGGAGATGGGATTTATGAGCAACCCCGCGGAGGACCGGAAGATGGCGAAGGCGTCTTACCAGAAAAAGATCGTGCGCGGCATTGCGGACGGGCTGGATGATTTTTTTGGTCTATAGAAAATTGCCAATTCGGGTGAGACGTGATATAATATTATAAAGATTAAATAGAGGGATAGTGCAGGAGCGTCACAGAATAACGGCAGATGATAAAAACTGTAATGACAGTTTTTATCGTCCCGTCGAGTAAACGCTCCAGAACGGAGGGATTGCAATGAATAAAGTTCTTACAATTACAAGACAGTATGGCAGCGGGGGACGCGAGATCGGAAGGAGGCTTTCCGAGGCGTATCAGATTCCCTTTTATGACAGCGAGATTATTTCCCAGGCGGCGAAGGAGACGGGATTTGCGGAGTCCGCGTTTGAGCACGCGGAGGACAAGGCGAAGAACAGCCTGCTCTACTCAATCGCGATGGGAATGAACGTCTTTTCCGGACAGGAAGTGGGATTTGCGGGACTTTCTCTGGACGACCGTATTTTCCTGGCGCAGTCCAACGTGATACGGCGCGTGGCGAAGGAAGGTCCCTGCGTGATCGTCGGAAAGTGCGCGGATTATATTTTGAAGGACCAGGAAAATGTGGTGAATCTCTTTATCAGCGCATCGGTGGATTTCCGCATCAAGCGGTCGATTCAGGTGGATATGCTGCCGGAGTCCAAGGCGGCGGAGATGGTTCTGAAAAAGGATAAGGCGCGCTCGAATTATTACCGGTATCACGCCGGCGAGCGCTGGGAGAACGTGCTGAATTACGATATGGCAATCCGCAGCGATCTGTGCGGCATTGAGGGCACGGTGGAGTGCCTGAAGGCATATTTGGACAAAATGAATTAAAAATAGAGAAATGAGGAGCATGATGAAAATTCGTACTAGATTTGCGCCCAGCCCCACGGGAAGGATGCATGTGGGAAACCTGCGGACGGCGCTGTACGCGTATCTGATCGCGAAGCACGAGGGAGGAGATTTTCTTCTCCGCATCGAGGACACGGATCAGGAGCGCTTTGTGGAGGGGGCGCTGGAGCTCATTTACAAGACGTTGGATGAGGCGGGCCTGCACCACGACGAGGGACCGGACAAGGACGGCGGCTTTGGCCCGTATGTCCAGAGCGAGCGCATGAAAACCGGAATGTATCTGGAATACGCGAAGCAGCTGGTAGAAAAGGGCGAGGCGTATTACTGTTTCTGCACGAAGGAGAGGCTTCAAAAGCTGCACGACGAGGCGGAGGCCAAGGGAGAAGACGCCGCGAAATACGACAAGCACTGTCTGTCTCTCACAAAGGAAGAAGTGGAGCAAAAGCTGGCGGAGGGAGTTCCCTATGTGATTCGTCAGAACAACCCCACCGAGGGAGAGACCACATTCGACGATGTGATTTACGGGCAGATTTCCGCGCCCAACGAGGAGCTGGACGACATGATCCTGATTAAGTCGGACGGTTTCCCGACCTATAATTTTGCCAATGTGGTGGACGATCATCTCATGCAGATTACGCATGTGGTGCGGGGAAACGAGTATTTGTCCTCGGCGCCGAAGTACAACCGGCTCTATGAGGCGTTCGGCTGGGACGTGCCGGTTTATATACACTGTCCCACGATTACCGATGAGAACCACAAAAAGCTCTCCAAGAGGAGCGGGGCGTCCTCCTTTGAGGATCTGATGGAGTTAGGATTTCTGCCGGAGGCGGTAGTGAACTATGTGGCGCTGTTGGGCTGGAGCCCGGCGGAGAATCGGGAGATTTTTTCGCTGGAGGAGCTGGTTGAGGCGTTTGATTATCGGCGGATTAACAAGTCCCCGGCGGTGTTCGACATGGTGAAGCTGCGCTGGATGAACGGGGAGTATATCAAGGCGATGGATTCCGAGGCCTATTATGAGTACGCCCTGCCGGAGATTCGCAAAGTGATAAAAAAAGATCTGGATTTGAAAAAAATCGCGGATCTGGTAAAGACGCGCATTGAGGTGTTCCCGGATATTGACGAGAAGATTGATTTCTTCGAGGAGCTGCCGGAGTACGATACAGCGATGTATACGCACAAAAAAATGAAGACCAATTCGCAAAATTCCCTGGAGGCGCTACGAGAGCTTCTGCCGCGCTTAGAAAAATTGGAGGATTATTCGATTCCGGCGATTGAAAAGACGGCGATGGATTATGTGGCGGAGAAGGGCTGCAAGAACGGACAGGCGCTCTGGCCGCTCCGGACGGCTGTTTCCGGCAAGCAGATGACGCCGGGCGGCGCCTATGAGATCATGGAGATTCTGGGAAAAGAGGAATCGCTGCGGAGAATCCGCAAAGGTATCGAAATGTTAGAACAGGCGCAGTAAGTGTGCCAGAAGATAGAATTTTGTGCCGTTTGGTATAAGATTTTGCATATTTTATCACAGTATCTTGTATGTTTGATGCAGAGCTTTGTAAAAGAAAGAAGGAATTATTTTTGAAACGGGAAATTACGTTTAATGAAGTGCAGGCTGCAGCAATCCGGCACTACAGAGGTCCATTTATGTGCCTCGCCGGTCCCAGGCAGCGGTAAAACATTTGTAATAGCCAATCGGGTATGCACCCTGATTGAAGAATATCAGGTGCCGCCGGAGGAAATTCTGGTGGTCACCTTTTCCAAAGCGGCCGCAGTAGAGATGAGCGAGCGATTTGGTGCCATGACGGCGGGTAAGCATTACCGGGTTCGTTTCGGCACTTTTCACTCTGTCTTTTTTCAGATATTGAGGGCCGCTTATCATTATGAGGCAAAGGATATCGTCACGACGGCTCTGAAATATCGTTTTCTGGAGGAGGCGCTGCGCGACAGCGGCTACGAGGTGGACGATACGAAGGAGTTTCTGGAGGATCTGGAGAAGGAAATCAGCCGGGTCAAGGGCGAGGGAATCGACGCGGACTGCTATTATTCGAGCAGCTGTCCGGAGCAGGTATTCCGGGACATTTTCAATGGGTATCAGGAGCGCTTGCAGCGGCACCGGGCGCTGGATTTTGACGATATGGTCGTATATACATACCAGCTCTTGTCCGCGCGGGAGGATATTTTGTCCAGGTGGCAGAGGATATTCCGGTTTATTTTAATCGATGAATTTCAGGATATCAACCGTCTTCAATACGAAAATATAAAAATGCTCGCAAAGCCGGAGAACAACCTGTTCGTGGTGGGCGACGACGACCAGTCCATTTACGGGTTCCGGGGAGCGAGGCCGGATATCATGCTGTCTTTTCCGCGGGAGTTCCCGGAGGCGGGACAGGCGTCTTTGAATGTCAATTATCGCTGCTCGTCCCAGATTCTCACGGCGGCGGGAAAGCTCATCGGCCACAATAAAAAGCGTTTTTCCAAAAAGCTCACCGCCCATAACGGGCGGGGCGAGTGCGTGCGCATCAGCCAGTGCCGGACGCTGTCCTCCGAGGCGGAAAAAATCGTGGGGCAGATTCGCCAGTACGAGGAGCAGGGCGTTCCCCGCGAGGAGATGGCGGTGCTGTTTCGGACCAATATGCAGATGCGGACGCTCGCGGCCAAGCTGATGGAGCGGGGCATTGATTTTACCATGAAGGAAAATCTCCCCAATATGTTCGACACATGGATGGCAAAGGACATTCTCTGCTATGTGAAGCTGGCTCTGGGTGACAGGAGCCGCGAAAGCTTTTTGAAAATATGCAACCGCCCGGTGCGATATATCAGCCGGGCTGCTTTTGATACGCCGGAGGTGACATTCGGGGGCCTCAAGGGGTATTATGTGCGGAAAAGGCAGATGTGGATGCTGGAGCGCATCGACGATTTTGAAAATGAGCTGCGGGTTATTCGCACGCTGTCGCCCTACGCGGCGCTGAATTATATCCGCAAGGGCATCGGGTACGATGAATTTCTCACGGAATACGCCAAGGATCGGAATGTAAACGCCGAGGACTGGTTTGAGTTGCTGGAGGAGATTCAGGAGACGGCCAGGGATTGTAAGAGCCTTCCCGAGTGGCTCGCCTTTGTGGAAAATTATGGGGAAAATCTTGAGAGGATGCGGGCCGAGCAGCAGCGCCCCACGGAGAAAAAGGGCGTGCAGCTCATGACCATGCACGGCGCCAAGGGATTGGAGTTTGCCGTCGTGTTCATACCCACGGTCAACGAGGGCGTCAGCCCTTACCGGAAAGCTATTCAGTCCGGTGATATCGAGGAGGAGCGGCGCATGCTCTATGTTGCCATGACAAGAGCGAGAAAATATCTTCATATTTCATTTGTCAAAGAGAGATTTAATAAGCAGGCGGAGCCGTCCCGGTTTCTGACGGAGATCGATCCGGAGCTGTTTGGGAAGGGGTAAGAAAACAGTTTTTTTGACAATTAAAATGATATCACCGTGTGAAATTCCCGCTTTTCCCTATTATAATACATGGTCATTTTTCCATTATGCTCTCCCACGACGCGCTCAATGCTCTTGACGCCGATTCCGTGAAATCCCCCGCTCTCTTTATGGGATACCAGCTCGCCGGTCACCGGATCAAAGGGATTGTCGCGGCATGTGTTGAACAGGGCGACCACGACGGGCGAATCGTCGCGCGGCCTGGTGATGGACAGCTCGATGTAGCTGTCGGGAATCCCGGACGCCGCCTCCACGGAATTGTCGAGAAGATTGCAAAAAAGCGCCGCAATATCCTCATAGGAAAAATCCGTCAGAAGGCCGCTTCGTATGTCCGCGTGAAATTGGATCGATTGCTCCTTGCAGATGAGGACATACCGGGAGAGGACGGCGTTCAGCTGCTCATTGTCGCTCAGGCGGACGGGCGCCGCCAAATCGGAGGAGCGGGAGAGGTGTTCAATATAAGAGGCGATTTTATCCCGCTCTCCCCGACTGTTCAGATCGGCGATTGCCTGCAAATGATTTTTGATGTCGTGAATGAGAATTTTGTGTGTCTCATCTTGCTTGAGCAGCAGGCTGTAATAGGAGACAAGGTCGTGCTCTTTTTGGGCCTGTAACTGCGCGCTCGCGTATTTTCGCGTATAATTTTCCATCTGATAAAATAGCCGGAAAACCAGAAAATTGATGAGCGTTATGATGATTTCGCCGATATTGCTCATCAGCACGACGTCTATATTTTCCCTTGAATCATAAAGATTCATATTCGCGTATATGGTCCAAAGGACGCTGACAGACAGGACGGGAATGGCAATCAGCAGCAGGTTTTTCCAGAAAAAATCCGGGCGTATTTTTCTGCGTATGAGAAAATATACGGCCGCGAGTAGAACCAGAAAATACAGCAGTATGGCCAGAGCTGACAGGGAAATCGTGTGAATGACGGTTGAAAATCCGTGTCCGAGGCGCCAGCTCATCTGGTAATTTATTTCAGAGAGAATATGCTCGCTCAATGTCATCATGGCGGCGGTCAGACCAGCGTGGATGAGGGCGTTTTTCCATTTTAGATGATAACAGCACCGCCCCGCGATAAAATAGGTGAGTACAAAAAGGAAAAAAACCGGACACCAAACCTGCGGAATCGGCGCCAGAAGCGGCGCTATAAAAAGTATTATCGTCAGAAAAAACGGCACGGCGAGTTTTCCGGAAAATCCAAATAAATAGGAATAATATTGTCTGGCGATGTGCCAGGCAAGCAGGGATTCTATAATATATACAAACACATCCGGAAGGGACGCGCCCAGTAAAAAAGTTACAAATTGATCAAAAAAATTCATGAAATCCTCCATTTAATCACAATCATTTAGATTTTTACCGATATGTTCCAGACTCAATTGATGGAGTCTGGAACCGTCAGCTTTGGTTCAAAGC
>CANRJU010000155.1 GCA_947631075.1 uncultured Lachnospiraceae bacterium | reverse complement strand
GTTCGAGCCTGGGAGCGTACCCCGCCTTTTCTAACTCGTCCACAATGGACTGCTTGTGCTCGTTGCCAAATGCCTCCATCGTAATTTTCAGCTCTACGGCCGCGTTGCGGTTGATGCTCACGAACTGATTGTGTTCGAGGCGGATAATATTGCCCTGCGTCCGCGCGATCACGTCCGCCACATGCAGAAGCTCGCCCGGTCGGTCCGGGAGCTGGACGCTGATGGTAAATACGCGCCCCCTCTGAATCAGGCCGTGCTGGACAACGGACGACATCGTGATCACGTCCATGTTGCCGCCGCTCAAAATGCAGACGACCTTTTTGCCCCGACAGTCGATCTGCTTCAGGGCGGCCACCGAGAGAAGTCCGGAATTTTCCACGATCATCTTGTGATTTTCCACCACGTCTAAGAAATTGACGATCAGGTCGTGGTCGTCCACCGTCACGATCTCATCCACATTTTTCTGAATATAGGGGAAAATGTGCTCGCCCGGCGTCTTTACCGCCGTGCCGTCCGCGATGGTGTTTACCTTCGGCAGGGAGACCACCTTTCCGGCCTCTAGGGACGCCTTCATGCAGCTGGCGCCCGCCGGCTCGACGCCGATTACCTTGATATTTGGATTCAAGAGCTTCGCCAGCGTGGACACGCCGCAGATCAGGCCGCCGCCGCCCACCGGCGCGAGAATCATGTCCACCGTGGGGAGCTCCTTGATGATCTCCATCGCGATGGAGCCCTGTCCCGTGGCGACCACCTCGTCGTCAAAGGGGTGAATGAAGGTGTAGCCGTTCTCCTCGGCGAGCTTCAGCGCGTGCTCGCAGGCGTCGTCGTACACGTCTCCGTACAGCACTACCTCCGCCCCGTAGCTCTCGGTGCGGTTGACCTTGATGAGCGGCGTGGTGTTGGGCATGACGATGACCGCCTTTGCCCCAAAGAGCTTTGCCGCGTAGGCGACGCCCTGGGCGTGGTTGCCCGCGGACGCCGTGATCAGCCCCTTCTGCCTCTCCTCCTCGGAGAGCGTGCTAATCTTGTAGTAGGCGCCCCGCACCTTATACGCGCCGGTGTACTGCATGTTTTCCGGCTTCAGATAAATTTTCCCGCCCGTCTGGGCGCTGTAATACTCACTGTACATCAGGTTGGTGGGAAGAATGACCTTCTCCACCGCCTCGCTCGCTTTTTCAAACTGCTCTAATGTTATCATTTTTTTGCACAACCTTTCTATTAGGATTCAAACAGGGCATTTACAAATTCTTCTGCGTCAAAGGGCTGCAGATCGCCGATCTGCTCCCCGATTCCGATATATTTCACCGGAATATTCAACTCCGACTGAATGGCGATGGCGATGCCGCCCTTGGCGGTGCCGTCGAGCTTGGTCAGCACGATGCCGGAAACGTCCGCCACCTGGCTGAACTCCCGCGCCTGCGCGAGCGCGTTCTGTCCGGTGGTGCCATCCACCACGATCAGGGTTTCCAGATACGCCTCCGGGTACTCCTTCTCGATAATCGTGTGGATCTTGTGCAGCTCCGCCATGAGGTTTTTCTTATTGTGAAGGCGCCCGGCGGTGTCGCACAGCAGAATGTCCGCCTTTCTCGCCTTGGCGGCCGCTACTGCGTCGTAGACGATGGCGGCTGGGTCGGCGCCCTCCTGCCCGGCGATGATGTCAACGCCCGCGCGGTTCGCCCACTCCCTAAGCTGGTCGATGGCTCCGGCGCGGAAGGTATCCGCCGCCGCCAGAATGACCTTTTTGCCCATGGACTTAAACTGCCCGGCCAGTTTCCCGACGCTCGTGGTCTTTCCGACGCCGTTGACGCCGATCAGCAGCAGCACCGAGGGGCGGTTTAAAAATTCATAGGCGTCCTCGTGCACCTGCATCTGGCTCTTGATCGTGTCGATTAAGAGGCTCTTGCAGGCCGCCGCCTCCTTGATTTTATTTTCCTTTACCTTTTCCTTCAATCCGTCAATAATCTGCATGGTGGTGTTGATTCCGATATCCCCCATGACCAAGAGCTCCTCCAGCTCCTCGTAAAAGTCATCGTCGATCTCCGAGTAGCCGTGAAACAGATTGTCGACGCCGGACACAAAGGAATCTCTCGTCTTGGTGAGTCCCTTTTTCAGCCGTTTAAAAAAACCCATTTTTTCTTCCATAAATTCCTCCATTCCAGAGCGTTTACGCGTCTAGCTGCTCCTCTATCAATTTTACCGATACCAGCGTGGAAACGCCTTTTTCCTGCATGGTGATTCCGTACAGGACGTCCGCCGCCTCCATCGTGCCCTTTCTGTGGGTAATGACAATAAACTGCGTGTTCTTCGTCAGCTTATGCAGATATTTAGCATACCTCTTTACGTTGGAATCGTCAAGCGCCGCCTCGATCTCATCGAGCAGGCAAAAAGGCGACGGCTTCAGATTCTGAATGGCAAATAACAGCGCGATGGCGGTCAGCGCCTTCTCACCGCCCGACAGCTGCATCATGTTGCCGAGCTTCTTGCCCGGCGGCTGCGCGTTGATAACAATGCCCGCGTCCAGCACGTCCTCTCCGTCCACTAATTCCAGCGTTCCCTTTCCGCCGCCGAACAGCTCCTTGAACACCTTGTCGAACTGCTTTTGTATGTCCGCGAATTTCTCCGCGAACTGGCGGCGCATCTCCTCGTCGAGATCTAAAATAATCTTTTTCAGCGCCTCCTCGGACTCCACCAGATCGTCCCGCTGGGTCCGCAGAAGCTCGTACCGCTCGCTGACGCTCTTGTAGTCCTCAATGGCGTTTACATTCACATCTCCCAGCTCTTTGATCCGCGTCTTGGTGTCCCCGACGTTCGCCTTCATCTTGGTATAGGAAATGGATTCGTCTACCTCGTACTCCAGGGCGCTGTGGTAGGTGAGCTCATACTCGTTCCACATATAATTGATCCGGCTCTCCCGCTTTTCCTCCAGATTGCCGCGGCGGGATTCCAGCCGGAAGCCCTCCTTGTCGAGCTCGCTGATGTGCTCCATGAGGCGATCCCTCTTTTCAAAAAAGTCCTTCTGGGACTCCATCATCTCATTTTTCTTCCGGGTCTCCTCCTCAATTTCCCGCAGGAGCCGCTCCGTCTCCGCTCCCATGGCCTCCTGCTTTTCCTCGTACCCGGCGATGGCCTTTTTCATCTCGTCCACCGCGCTGTCCGAGTTCTCCTGCTCCTTCATGAAGCGGTCGTATTCCTGCCGGATCTCCGCGAGGCTCGCCTCGATTCGGTGAATATTTTCCGATATGTAATTGTTTTTCTGCTGGAAGGAAGAAATCTCCAGGCGGATTCCCGCCAGCTCCTCCTGCAGCGCCATCTGCCTTTCGTGGTCGGTCTCTAGCTCGCCGGACACGCGCTGCACGGTCTTCTTGGCGTTTTCCTCCTCTGCCCGGCTTTTTTTCAGTTTCTCCTGGATTTCATCCAGGGACTTCTCCAGCAGAGCCTTCTGATTCTCAATCTCCTTGCCGTCGTGGGCGATGGACTGGTACTCCCGCTCCTTCTGTTCCTTGACCTGTACGGCCTGCTCGTACTTGATGGAGGCCGTATTCTCCCGGATCTCTAACTCCTTTAAGAGCTCGCTCTTTTCCGCCGCCTCACTGGCAATCTTCTCCACTTCCTCTGAAATGGCTTTTATCTGTTCGCGGTTTTCTTCCCGCTCTTTCTGGATGGCCCCGATCCGCTCCTCGATCTGCTCCAGCTCCCGGCGCCGTCCTAACAGATTGCTGCTGTTCTTGAACGCGCCGCCAGACAAAGAGCCGCCCGGATTTAAGAGCTCTCCCTCCAGCGTGACAATCCGCAGGGAATGTCTGTATTTCCGGTTGATGGCCAGAGCCCGGTCCAACGTATCCACAAGCAGAAAACGCCCCAGCAGATACTCCACAACCTTGTCGTATTTTTTATCTCGTTTCACATGAGAGGCCACATTGCCGAGCACGCCGTCCTCGGCCAGCACCTCGTCGTTGAAAAAGCGGTCCCGCCCCGGTGACACCGTCGTCAGGGGTAAGAACGTAGCGCGCCCAAAACGGTTTTTTTTCAAAAATTCAATCATCTTCTTTGCCACATTTTCATCTTCTGTGACAATGTTCTGGATATTGCCTCCGAGCGCGGTCTCCACCGCCAGCTCATATTTTTTATCTACCTGGATAATGTCCGCCACGACGCCGAGAAGGCCCGGATTTTTCTCTTTCTGCTCCATGACCCGGCGGATGCTCTGTCCGTAGCCGTCGTAGCGCTCCGCCATATTTCTCAGCGTGTCGCGCCGGGAATTTTCCATGTGGTAGCGCTTCTCAATCTCCTGCTGCTTCTG
This sequence comes from uncultured Lachnospiraceae bacterium, assembly GCA_947631075.1. Taxonomy (GTDB): domain Bacteria; phylum Bacillota; class Clostridia; order Lachnospirales; family Lachnospiraceae; genus Eubacterium_F. The sequence goes on along the minus strand of CANRJU010000155.1, from coordinate 2,284 downwards.
CTGGAGCTTCTGGACCTCGCCTCTCTTTTCGTCGGCCCTGCGCAGCAGCTCTTTTCGCGCCACATACTCTTTGTCCAGCTCCTTTTTTGCCGCCTGGAGCGCCTGCTTCTCCCGCTCCATCTCCTCCTCGGCGCCGGTGAGCTGGGACTTGTTCGTCAGAATTTTCTGATTCAGTTCCACGCGCTTTAGGTTGTTCTGCTCAAGCATGGATTTTGCCTTCTGCCGCTCGACCGTAATCTGGGAGGAAGTGTTCATGGACTGAATAATCCGGTCATTCTGCTCATTGAGAAAAATTTCCTTCTCCAGTATCTCCTTTTCCAGATCCGTCAGGGCTTCCTGCTTCTCCGTCTCCGCCTTCTGCATGTTCTCCAGACCGGCGAGCGCCTCCGTCTGGCTCTCCTTATAATCGGCCAGCTCGCTCTCCGTCTCCTCTTTCGAGGCCCGCAGTGCGTCCGTCCTCTCCTTGTAGTATTCTTTTCCCTGGGCCGCCGCGGCGATTTTCTCCTTCATGACCCGGACTTCACTGTCAAAATTGGTCGCGAGAAGCCGGTTCTGGTTGACCTTTTCTTTCTTTCTCTCTAACGACCGGTCAAATTCGCCGATGGTCCCCTCAATCTCCTCGTACTGAGCCTTGGACTGCTCCTTCTCCTCCTTGGCCTCCTCCAGCTCTTTTTTCGTATTTTCGATATGGCCCTCAATTTCCTTGATTTCTTCCTGTAAGCTCTCGTAGTCCATGCGGAACAGGCTGATCTCATACCGCTTGAGCTGTTCTCGCAGGTTCAGATACTCCCTCGCCTTTTTGGACTGCTCCTCCAGAGGACCCACCTGCTTTTCCAGTTCGGACAGAATGTCCTGAATACGCAGCAGATTCTGCGCCTCCGCCTCCAGGTTTTTCTCCGCCGTCGCCTTTCTCTTTTTGAATTTGACGATGCCCGCCGCCTCGTCGAACAGCTCCCGCCGGTCCTCCGGCTTGCCGCTCAGAATCTTGTCGATCTGGCCCTGCCCGATGATGGAATAGCCTTCTTTTCCTATGCCTGTGTCGAAAAATAACTCCTGCACGTCCTTTAGCCGACACGCCGTCCCGTTCAGAAGGTACTCGCTCTCGCCGGAGCGGTACACCCTCCGCGCCACTTGGATTTCCTCGTAGGGGAGATTCAGCTGATGGTCCTCATTGGAAATGGTGAGCGCCACATAGGCGTAGCTCTGCGGCTTTCGCATCTCCGTGCCGGAAAATATCACGTCCTGCATACTCGCGCCCCGAAGCTGCTTGGCACTCTGCTCACCTAACACCCAGCGCACCGCGTCCGCCACGTTGCTCTTGCCGCTGCCGTTGGGGCCGACAATTCCGGTGATTCCGTTGTGAAATTCAAAAATCAGCTTGTTGGCAAAGGATTTAAACCCGTGTACCTCAATGCTTTTCAAATACATCCGTTATTTCTCCTTCCTCTGATTTCTGAGCATCAGAATCGTCTCGTAGGCGGCCTTCTGCTCCGCCCCCTTCTTGGTGTGCCCCCGGCCCGTGCCGTACTCGGTCCCGTTGATCTGGCAGGTCACCACAAAGCTCTTGTCGTGGTCTGGCCCTTCTTCCCGTATCACAGGATAGACGATACTTGTCCGCTCCTTGTCCACGCTCTGCACCATCTCCTGTAAAATGCTCTTGCTGTCGTAAAAGAGCTGCTTTTTCTCGATATCCGAGAGCACATATTTCAGGATAAATTCCCTGGCCCGCTCCACGCCGCCGTCCAGATAAATGGCGCCGATCACGGCCTCGAAGGCGTCCGAGAGAATGGAGTCCCTCCCCGCGCCCCCCGTGCGGATCTCCCCGTGTCCCATGTAGAGGTACTCGCCCAGGTGAATCTCCCTGGCCGACTCGGCCAGACTCATCTCGCACACCAGGCTGGCCCGCAGCTTGGTCATTTTCCCCTCCTCCATATGGGGATTTTCATGGAAAATAAAATCGCTGCTGACCACCTCAAGCACCGCGTCTCCCAGAAACTCCAGCCGCTCGTTGTTGGCCTCGTACTTCCAGCGCCTCTCGTTGGCGAAGGAGCTGTGCGTCAGCGCGTTCTTCAACAGGCTCTTGTTCTGAAAATGATATCCGATTATTTCCTGAAACTGCTCTAATCTCTCGCTCATGAAATCCTCCATTCCGGGGCGTTTTCTGTCTTATCAAAAAAATAAAATTTCTATTTCAAATGAGATTGTATCTCATCTGAGATTTCATCTCATTTGAGTTGCGTATGAACAGACGGCAAGCCCAGTATGACTACCGGGCCCCCTATCC
>CANRJU010000154.1 GCA_947631075.1 uncultured Lachnospiraceae bacterium | reverse complement strand
CTTGCTTTCTTAGCAAGCACTTCATAATTCATATCATCAGGGTTGGTGCATGAAAAATCGTGCATTAACTTACCGACTTCATCATCGCCCCTGTATTTGCCATTCACATATAGGATATGCGAACCGTCACCAAACAATACTTTATTTTCCCCGATCGTAACATACCGCTCTACTAGATATATCGGCTGATTACCTTTCATTACATCATTTTCAGTTATAAAAATAACATAACTGTCTGGAATATCCTCTGTATCATCGCCTGGTTTTATTATACATTGGATAATATCTTTTGAAAACTGAATTTTTTGTGAAATTTTCACCTCAATTCTTCCTCACTCCATTTCCCTCTGCTCTGCATTTTATTCTGCTGTCTGCCCTCGTTCAGCAGCTTATACATCCGCTCCCTCATTTCAGGGTACTTCTCCAGACTGTCCTTATGCTCCTTGCAGAAGTTTCAGGAACAGATGAAAGGACAGGCGTCTCTGGCAGGGTTCGTTACAGAGGAAGATGTCGCAGACTAGATTACTGATTCGCGCAGGAAGGAGAATACTGAATGACTTCTTTTGCAAAAAACAAGCGAAGATTTTGATAAACTAATCAGCAAGAAATCGGAGGCGGAAAATGAAAACACCAGAAATTGATAAATCAAAAATGTCAGAAGTCATAGAACTGGTTGAAAAAGCGGCTTCTATTATGGAAGAAAATGCAGATATAATAGAAGCAGACATGGACTATTGGCTCAAATTTTTAGAGGTTAATACGGGGTTGGAAAATTTGAGCGACTACATCTTTTATCCGGATCTGATCGGCATGGAGAGAAGCTCGTCCTTGGAACAGATTGCAGATAGAATTATTGCGGACAGGATTATCACAGACAAATAAGAACTTATGGCTCTTTTATCAGTGTAAATCAGAATAAAAGGCGGCAGCAGGTCATTAGAAATCCCCACTACCGCAAAGTATATTCTATTACTTTATTCCCAATAATTGCTTCTTCTTTGCCTCAAATTCTTCCTGAGAAATAATTCCGTTATCAAGCAGATTCTTAAACTTCATTAACTCATCTGCCTCGCTAATTTCTTGTTGTATTGTATTAATTGAACCATGTTTATTACTTTCTTGCCTGTTTATCAATAAATCATTAATAACAGCATGAATTTCTGACGCATTTGCAACATACATAAATTTAATTCTTCCAGAAGATGTGGCAACCACGACTCCCTTCATAATTCCTGTAACACCAACAGCAGATACCATATCTAATGGTAAATCAATTTGTGCGCCAAAGGCTACTTTCCCATATACTCTCCTATCTGTCACAACCATAAAACATCTTCCTGAATAAATATAAAACACTATACCAATTATCAAAACTGCAAAGCATACAGATATTATCATATAATCTTCGTCATCCCAGTACGGCTCATAACTATAGATAGTATAGTGACTACCCTCTCCTATAGCTACAAATGCTATAATAATGCTACATATCCCAATAGCAATAAGTGCTACTGGGATGATTGGCAACGACCGTCTGCTTCTAACTAAAACTTCTTCCTTTTCCATTATACCGAAACCTCCTCATGTTTAAATTGTTAATACTTCTTATTTTTTATTGGTATGCCCTATCTCGCCGCTAATAATTATTTTCTTCATAATGCACAAATGCTCTTTTCTTCTCCATATATTATGACAGCATTATCTATTTACTAAATAGTCCTAAATCAGTTTCAAATATAACGTCATCATAAGTGTCGAAAAGTAACCTGCGTGAGGCGTTACTGTTTATATCAGAAATATAAATAACGTATGCTTTGTGAATATTGCCATCATTATTCAGATGTTCACGTACATCTTCTTTGTTAGCTACATATTTATATTTCGCATGTCCATCTCCATCTAGTAACATGTAGATTTACCATCAAATTCAAAATATGCTCCATCAAATGTTTCGCTATAATACTTACCTGATGGTTCGGGAAGCTCGGAAAGCTCAGGAGACTCAGGAGTCTCAGAAGATTCAGAGGCCTTTCCACACCCGCTCATGCTAATCAACAAAAGCATAATTAAAAGAAATAGCTCTATTATTTTTGTAGTGCCTTTAGTTTTATTACCTATTGTTTTTTTATTCATCTTTTACAGCGCCTCCATTATTAATTTTTGTGTTGTAAATCTAACCCTATAACGTTGTCTGCATTTATGGTAAACAAATCTTCATTAAGTGAGTATGCAAAAGTCATTAGGATTATATATTTTCTTATTTAGTACTTACTATCTTTTTTGATTAATAAGTTCATTGATCTGCAATCCTTTTTTACAAAGGGATCTAACGGCTTCAATAAATGATGGAAGCTGTTGCGTCCTTTGGTATGTTTCTATCTTCTTTATCAATTCTGAATCCTTTTCCGCAAAAGTGGCTTGTTTAGACATATCCTTATCTCCTTTATATTCTATATTACCTATTTTAGAGTTTATAACTCTATTTGTCAATATTTTTTTTCCTTTACCTTATACTATTCTCGAGGTGCAATCAAATGAAATACAATGAAAGAATAAGGGAAATCAGAGAAGATTCTTCTTTGACTCAACAGAAAATTGCAGACCTACTGCATATCGGACAACGGACCTATGCAGATTATGAAAGTGGCAAGACCAGAATCCCCATTGATAATATTATGATTCTTGCCAAATTTTACAATGTCTCTATGGACTATATCACAGGTGCGAGCAATATTAAAACTGAATATCCAAAGAAATAGGCAGCCGCATTTAATATATCAATTCTGCGGCTGCCTTTTATATGGTTCGCTATCATCTCCTTGAAAAGTGGCATTAGGACTTGTATCCTAATACTACTTTGCCTGCAATTAAAAGTTTCTGGTTTACAAGTCAAAAACTTTCAAATGAAATCAACTTTCTGACTTACAAATCCGAAAAAAGTTGACACACTTGAAATTTGGGTATAATATGAAAGAAAAAGGAGGAGGATAGCATGGCTGAACTGATTAACCGTCCTGCGTATTTAAACCAGCTCATTCAGAATAAGGATGTGGATCTGGTCAAGATTGTTACCGGCATTCGCAGATGCGGAAAGTCCTCGCTGTTGGATTTGTTTCACCGCTACCTGATCAGGCAAAATGTCGCGGAAGCCAACATCATTCATATGAATTTGGAATCCCTGCGCTATCGCGAGCTTTCTGACTATCTTTCATTTTATGATTATGTGAGCGAGCGCATTACGAAAAATGGAAAAACGTATCTGATTTTTGACGAGCTTCAGGAGGTCGAGCATTGGGAAAAAGCAATCGAGTCATTTCGCCTCGATTTTGATGTGGATATTTATATTACCGGTTCGAACGCCCATATGCTTTCGGCGGAGTTTTCTACGCTGCTTTCCGGCAGATATGTGGAAATCCGTATGTTGCCGCTGTCATTTAAGGAATTTTTGACATTTTATGAGTTTGAATCCTCCGTTTCCATAGAGGAAAAATTTCAGCGCTATCTGCAGTTTGGCGGGATGCCGATTCTGCGGGAATACCGGTTCAATGAGGCGCGCAGCGCCCAGGCGTTAGAGGGCATTTATTCCACGGTTGTGCTCCGCGATATTTTGCAGCGCAATCAGCAGGCGGATCAGGTCTCGCTTCAAAAAATCGTGAGGTTTCTCTGCTCCAATATTGGAAGCGTCGTTTCGCCGAACAGTATCGGCGGAGCGCTGTCAAATGAGGGCGGTATTCGGAACGGAAAAACGAAAGGGGTGGCGGGAAAAACAGTAGAAAAATACATTTCTATGTTAAACAGCGCGTTTGTTTTTTATTCGGTGGGGCGGTATGATGTAAAGGGAAAACAGCTATTAAAAACGCTGGGGAAAAATTATATCTCGGATCTGGGATTTCGCAATATGCTGTTGGGCTATCGGGATGCGGACAGGGGACATATTCTCGAAAATATTGTCTATCTGGAATTGCTCCGCCGCGATTACCGCGTATATATCGGCAAGGTAGGGAAAACCGAAGTGGATTTTGTCGCTGAAAAGGCGAATGACAAGCTGTATATTCAGGTGACGGAAAGTATGCAGTCGCCGGAAACCCGTGAGAGGGAGCTTCGCCCGCTTTATATGATTGCGGATAATTATGAAAAAATAGTATTATCTATGGACAGAAATTACATCACTTCCTACGACGGCATCAAGTCCCTGTACCTGATCGACTGGCTGTTGGGCTAAGGGTACGGATTTTGAGCAAGCGTTATGTATCAGATATAAAAATCAGATATAAAAATCAGATATAAAAATCAGATATTAAAAAACGCTTTTCACGCCATATACTGCTATGCTATAATGAGGATGCCTGGATTTGCGGCATGAAAGGAATAAATATGGATGAAAGAAATTTAAGGGATGAGATACACGCGGAATTTCCCGCGGAGCCTGCGGACATACGCAGCTATGCGCCGCTCAAGCTGGCGTACCTGGGAGACGCCGTGTTTGAAATCATCATACGGACGCTGATTGTGGAGCATGTGGGAGGGCCGGTGAAGAATTTGCACCGACGCTCCAGCGAGTTTGTAAATGCGGGGGCGCAGGCAAGGCTGGCGGCGGAGATGCTAGAGGAGCTTTCCGAGGACGAGTTGGCGGTCTATCGCCACGGGCGCAACGCCAAGGCCTCGTCGGTGGCGAAAAACGCGGATATTCATGATTACCGGAACGCCACCGGACTGGAGGCGTTATTTGGCTATCTGTACCTGATGGGGCAGACGAGCCGGGCTGTGGAGTTGCTGAAACACGCTATGGACAAGCTGGGAATGGAGGTCTGAATTATGCAGAAAATAGATAAGGAAGGACAGAGCGAGAGCCGCATCGAGGGAAGGCACAGCGTGCTGGAGGCGCTCCGGGCGGGGCAGCTTTTGGAGCGGCTTTTTGTGCAGAAGGGGTGCAAGGACGGACCGGTGCTCTCCATTCTCCGCGAGGCGAAAAAGAGCGGCGTCATGGTAGATTTTGTGCCGAGGGAGCGCCTGGACCACATGAGCGAGACGGGGAGCCACCAGGGCGTGATCGCGGTGCTGTCCGCATTTTCATACAGTGAAGTGGAGGACATGTTTGCGCTGGCGGAGAAAAGAGGAGAGGAGCCGTTTATTTTCCTGCTGGACGGCATTGAGGATCCCCACAATCTGGGCGCCATCATACGGACGGCCAATCTGGCGGGAGCCCACGGAGTCATTATCCCCAAGCGCCGGGCGGTGGGGCTGACGGCGACGGTGGTCAAGGCGTCGGCAGGGGCGATCCACTACACGCCCGTAGCCAAGGTGACCAATCTGGTGGCGGTGATGGAGCAGTTGAAGGAGCGGGGCCTGTGGTTCGCCTGCGCGGACATGGAGGGCGAAGTGATGTACCGCCACAATCTGACAGGGCCGATCGGCCTTGTAATCGGCAATGAGGGGAGCGGCGTCAGCCGTCTGGTAAAGGAGCACTGCGACTATATAGCCTCAATTCCCATGAAGGGGGATATCGATTCGCTCAATGCCTCGGTGGCGGCGGGAGTCATGGCGTTTGAAATTGTCCGTCAGCGGGGGTGTGTATCGTGAAGCAGGATTATAGCAAATACACCGACGAGGAGATCATTGCGCGGTGTCATCGGGGAGAAGATCAGGCCGTTGATTATCTGCTGGAAAAATATAAGCCGCTGGTGCGTAAAAAGGCGAGGGCGCTGTACCTGATCGGAGGCGATAACGACGATCTGATTCAGGAGGGGATGATCGCGCTCTATAAGGCCATCCGCGAATTTGACGCCGGACGCCAGGGGAGCTTTTCAGGGTTCGCCGGTCTCTGCATCGAGCACCAGCTTTACAATGTCATTAAGGGTGCTAACCGCAAGAAAAATTCGCCTCTCAACAGCTATATTTCCCTGTATTCGCCTACGGAGAACGTTGATGAGAACTCCTCTTTCCGGGCGACGCTGGCGGATACGCTGCAGGCCAGCGAGCTGATCAATCCGGAGGATATTTTGATTGACCAGGAAAATGTCATGGATCTGGAATATGCCATCGAGCATAACCTGAGCCCCTTTGAGCGGAATGTGGTGAAATTGTACATGGATGGGTACAATTATCAGCAGATTGCGGAAAAACTGCAGAAATCGCCAAAATCCATCGACAACGCGCTCCAGAGAATTAAGAAAAAACTGAACAGCATACAGAGCGGGCGATGACGACGGCGCGGCCTTGAAAAGAAAAAGACATCGTTATCGCCAGAGCGCTAGAGGAGGGGCTGAAAGCCGTGTCTAATGGCACAAAAAAGCAGGCGTCAACGCCTGCTTTTTCATGTAAGATATCTACCTTATATTGTAAGCTGTCTAGCGGACTTGAACCGCCGACCTCATCCTTACCAAGGATGCGCTCTACCTGCTGAGCTAAGACAGCAAACCTTACAAATCCGCATTATATCAAAAGACAGGATGAATGTCAAGGGGACAAACATTTTTAAATCAAATTTTTCAGCGGGAAATCGAATTTGCTGTTTTGCTTGCCCCCATTTTCCATTAGCAATCGGATTTACGGTTGTTCCGTTACGGCAAAGGTATCCGCGATTACGGAAAGCTCCGCTCCATAG
>CANRJU010000153.1 GCA_947631075.1 uncultured Lachnospiraceae bacterium | reverse complement strand
GTATTCGTCCGCAAAGCTTTTCATCATCTTTTTCAGATCGCCCTTTTTCCCAAACGTGAGCCTGGCCGTCTCCTCCGTGCAGAAGAAGATGTCCACCATGGGAAGAATCGTCTCCGCGTACAGACGGGCGTCCCTTTCCTCCCAGAGATTTTCCCGAAAATTCACATCAAAGGAGACGAGAACCCCCTGCTCGTGGAACCGCCGGATCATCTCCGTAGTAATCTTCTTCATCCTCTCCCCCAGCGCCGGATTGATGCCGCTGGTGTGGAATACACGGGCATTCTTCCAGAGCCGTACCGGCAGCTCATTCAGCGAAATCCGGGAATAAGAGCTGTTGTGGCGATCGTAAATGACCTCCGGCTTCCGCGGTGAGCTCCCCTTCTCATAGTAGTACAGCCCCATCCGGGCGCGGCTTCTGCTGTCCGGCCTCAGATACTCGTCCGATATCCCGTAGGCCCGCACTTTTCTCCGAACCATGGCTCCCAGCGCGTGGGCCGGAATCTTGCTGATGATTCCGCAGCTTCCCCCCAACTGGGACACGCCCGCTGCCACATTCAGCTCCGCGCCGCCCACATGACAGGCAAAATTGTCCGCGTCCATGACCCTCTTGTCTCCTGTCGGGGAAAAACGAAGAAGAATCTCCCCAAATGTCAACAAATCGTACATAATCTTCTCCTCTCTCGTTCTTTCTGATTCTATAATAGCACAATTTTTCATTTAAAAAATGATATTTATGAAAAATTTTTTGCAAACATTATTTAAAAAATTTTCAGGAAAATATATTTAGGAAAATTTATTTGGGAAAATTTATTGTTCCGCTTCTTTCAGGGACTCGTCCACCCCGTCCAGCACCTGCTGCAGATTTTCCACAATGCGATCCAGCTCCTTGATCGCCATCTGACCGTCCTCCTCTGTCGTCTCCTCCACCTGGGCGCCGATTTTCTCCGACATATCCGTCAGTTTTTCCTTCATGTCGGTAAATTCTTTTTCTGCCTTTAACTCATTTTCCTCTACTTTTTTCTCAATATCCGCGTACAGCTCCAGCGCCCGGTTGGTCTTTTCCCGGATCGCCGTCACCGTCTCGTCCTTGATATCGTCGCCGCAGCCCGCGCACAGTCCCGCCGTCAGGCACACCGCCAGCAAAAACGCCATCCATCTTTTCCTCATAGCCCTTAATCCCCCTCTCCTTTTTTCTTGAAAAATTTTATATGAACAATGTTGCGTCATACATTGTTCATTGTATGCTCCAGAGAGTTCCCTCTCTCGTGTCTTTCAGCGTGACGCCCTTCGCCGCCAGCTCGTCCCGGATCTCGTCGGCCCGCGCGAAATTCTTCTCCTTTTTCGCGGCCTTCCGCTCCTCGATCATCCGCTCCACATAAGCCGTCAGCTCATCGTCCGCCGCCGGCGCGGATTCCGCCTCCTGCTCCAGCGCCTCTTTCAGTCCCAGAGACAGGACCTCGTCGAGCCGCGCCACGATTTTTCTCTTGGAGGCGTCGCTTATATCCGCCTTCAGCGCGTCGTACAGCACGGTAATGGCCGATGAGGTGTTGATATCGTTTCCCATCGCCTCGGCGAACTGCTTCTCATACAGCGCCACAGCCGCCTCGTCTATATCCCCCTCGCGGGACAGATTGACCACTCTCTTTTTCAGCTTTTCATAGGCCGCCACCACGTTGTCCAGCGCCTCCCATGAAAATTCCAGCGGCTTTCTGTAATGGGAGAGCAGGCAGAAATACCGGTACGCCATCGGATCGTACCCCTTCTCCTCCATCAGCGAGACTGTGAGGAACTCGCCCTTGGACTTGCTCATCTTTCCGCTCTTTGTGTTCAAATGGTTCACATGGAACCAGTAATTGCACCACTTGTGGCCCACATAGGCCTCGCTCTGGGCAATCTCGTTGGTGTGATGCGGGAAAATATTGTCCACGCCGCCGCAGTGGATATCCATGTACTCGCCCAGATGCTTCATGCTGATGCAGGAGCACTCAATGTGCCACCCTGGATAGCCCACGCCCCAGGGACTGTCCCATTTCAGCTCCTGATTGTCGAACTTGGACTTGGTGAACCAGAGGACAAAATCCGTCTTGTTCCGCTTGTTCGTGTCCTCCTCCACGTCCTCGCGCACGCCTACCTTCAGCTCGTCCTCCTTCTGCGCCGACAGCACATAGTAATTCTCCAGCTTTGACGTGTCAAAATATACATTTTCTCCCGCTACATAGGCGTAGCCCTTTTCAAGCAGTACCTCGATCATGTGAATAAACTCCGGGATACAGTTCGTGGCGGGCTCCACCACGTCCGGCCTCTTGATCCGGAGCTTTTCGCAGTCCCGCATAAACGCGTCCGTGTAGAACCTCGCGATATCCATGACGCTCTTGTGCTCCCGCTTGGCCCCGGCAAGCATCTTGTCCTCGCCGGTGTCCCCGTCGCTGGAGAGATGCCCGACGTCCGTAATGTTCATAACCCGCTTCACATCGTATCCCACAAAGCGCAGGTGCTTCTCCAGCACATCCTCCATAATGTAACTGCGCAGATTCCCGATATGGGCAAAATGGTAGACTGTGGGGCCGCAGGTGTACATGGCGACCTTTCCCTCCTCGTTGGGAATAAACTCCTCTACCTTTTTGCTCAGCGTATTGTATAAATAAGTCTTTGTCTCTATCATATTTCGCGCTCCCATTATTTAGTGATACCTTTATTATAAAAAGTAGTTGAACTTTTCGCAAGTGTTAATTCATTTTAAATTAAAAATATTCCGATGTCCCCCGTTTGACAGTCCGTCCAAAATGGAGTAAAATAATGTTCGCATTGAATGACAAAAAAATCATTTTCCCAAAGACATAATTAAGAAGGAGAACTAACTATGAGTATCCATTACAAAAAAGAAATCATTTCGCCGGATGTTCTGCAGGAGCTATACCCGCTCACTCCGGAGCAAAAGCAGTTAAAAGAGAAAAAAGACGCCGAGGTCCGCGACATCATCACTGGAGAGTCCGACCGATTTCTCCTGATTATCGGTCCGTGCTCCGCCGACCACGAGGACTCGGTCTGCGAATATATCACCCGCCTGGCGAAGGTACAGGAAAAGGTAAAGGACAAAATTCTCATCGTGCCGCGCATTTACACGAATAAACCGCGCACTACCGGCGAGGGCTACAAGGGAATCGTGCACCAGCCGGATCCGGAAAAGGAGCCGGATTTCATGGAGGGGCTTATCGCCATGCGCAAAATGCACCTGCGCGCCATCTCGGAGACCGGAAAACTGGCCCTACATCAGCGACATTCTCACCTATGTCGCCGTGGGCGCGCGCTCCGTGGAGGACCAGCAGCACCGCATGACCGTCAGCGGCATGGACGTGCCCGCCGGCATGAAGAACCCCACCAGCGGGGATTTCTCCGTCATGCTCAACTCTTGCATCGCCGCCCAGGCGCCGCACACCTTTTTATACCGGGGATACGAGGTTTCCACCGACGGAAACCCGCTGGCGCACACGATTCTGCGGGGCGCCGTGAACAAGCACGGACAGGCCATTCCCAACTACCACTACGAGGATTTGGAGCGGCTCCATGAAAAATATTCCCTGCTGGATCTGAAGAATCCGGCCTGCATCGTGGACGCCAACCACTCCAATTCCGGCAAGAAATATTACGAGCAGCCGCGCATCGTGGACGAGGTCATGCACAGCCGCATGGTCAATCCCGCCATCGCCAATCTGGTCAAGGGCGTCATGGTGGAGAGCTATCTCCTGCCGGGCTGCCAGAAGGTCAATCAGCACGAATTTGGCAAGTCCATCACCGATCCGTGCCTGGGCTGGGAGGAGACGGAGCGCCTGATCGACAAGATTGCCAGTCACTTATAATTTGTTAAACATGAAATGTTGCCGACAGACACAGGGATGTCTCGCACATTACCGGATACTTCCCATCAACAGATGCCGATCGCATCACAGGATATTTTCCATCAGCGGCAGGTTGCACCGCGCCTCCAGAAAGCAGGCGGCCGCAAAGACAAGCGCGGCCAGGGCGTAGACAACGCCCCGGTGCTCGCCCTGACGGATCTCCACAATATAATAGCAGCAAAATAGATACAGCGGCGCGAACAGAAGCGCCTGGGGAAACAGGCTGGCTCCGTAGTAGAGGATGCCCCTCGCCCCCTCTTTAAAAATAAAAAACAACAAGAGGAAACCGCCCCGCAGTCCGGTGTAGGCCGCAAAGAGCAGCTGATACCACAGGCTAGCCCTCCGGTTTACGGACAGCACCCACAAAAGGAGAAAAAATCTGCCGTGGTTCCACAGCGAATACAGCATGTCATGGGCAAACGCGTGACCGTTCTGAACCCAGCTCTCCGCGTTCTGCCCCATCTGCTCGCCCAACGCGGCAAAGGAATTTTGAAAAAAATAATAAAAAAACGCTCCCACTAAAAAACCGATGAGATAAAACAGGCAGACTCTCTGCAGATACCCTGTTTTTTCCCCTCGGTTCTTTTCACTGTATGACATGTTCTCCACTTCCTCCCCTTTTTCAGACGCCGAAATAATCGGAATCCGGATGATGCCACAGGATTTTCGCGCGCTTTTTAATCCTGATATCATCATATGAGAGGAAGTCCCAAAACATGAACCCTTATTTGCCCCGGAGCACCTTGTACGCCATAAGGGCGGCAATCGTCTTGCCGTCCGTGATCTGGCCGTCCCGGATCATCTCCACCAGCTCATCCAGCGTGTAGCGCTCAATCTGGACAAATTCATTTTCATCCAAATGCTGGCGGGACGGAATCAGGTGCTCCGTGTAAAAAATGCCGATCCGCTCACTGGTGTAGGCCGCCGCCGAGTGGTAGTCCACCAGATGGTGAATCTCGTCGGAGCGGTAGCCGATCTCCTCCTCCAGCTCTCTGGCGGCGCACAGCTTAAAATCCTCATCCGCGCTGTCGCGCCCCCCGGCCGGAATCTCCAGCAGGAAATCATCAATCGCGCCCCGGTACTGCCGCACGAGGATAATCTTCCCGTCCTCGTCCACCGGAACAATCGCCGCCGCGCCCTTGTGCTCGATCACGTCCCACAGGGCGCTGTTGCCGTTGGGTATCCCCATCTCGTAGGTGTAAAAATCCACAATGCGGCCGTGATACTCCAATCTCTTATCCTTTATCGTAAATTTCTCCATCGCTCAGTCCTCATTTCCCCAATTCTTAAATAATCACATTTTAAACGCTCACGCCAATTCCTTCAAAAATGCCTCGATCCGGTCCATTCCCTTCTGAATCTGCTCCATCGAAATCGCGTAGGACAGACGAATGTGGTCCGGGAATCCAAAATCCGTACACGGAATCACCGCTACGTTGTAATCGTCTAATAGAATCGCGGCGAGTCTCTGCACGTCACCGACCTTCTCGCCCTTGTAGGACAGGGCAAATGTCTCGCTCACGTCGATAAAGGTGTAAAACGCGCCCTTTGGCTCCACTACATGAGTGTGCGGCAGCTCCTTGATCCGCCCGTATATGTAATCCCTGCGCTTTGCGAACTCCTTCACCATCTCCTGCACCTTGTCCTGCGGTCCCGTCAGCGCCTCGCAAGCCGCCTTCTGGGCAATCGAGTTGGGGTTGGACGTCTGGTGGCTCTGCACGCTGCTCATCAGCTTTGTAATCTCCTTAGACGCCCCGGTGTAGCCGATGCGCCATCCCGTCATGGCATAGCTCTTGGAGAGGCCGCTGCAGGTAATCGTGTGGTCGTAAATCTCTTTTCCCAGAGAGGCGATGCTCACATGCTCCTCCTCGCCGTAGATCAGATACTCGTACATCTCATCCGCCACCACATAAATATCCTTTTCCACAATGACCTTCGCGAGAGCCTCGAGCTCCTCTCTCTCGTAAATCATGCCCGTGGGGTTATTGGGGGAATTTAAAATAAATGCCTTGGTCTTTTCGTTGCACGCCGCCGCCAGCTTCTCCGGCGTGATCTTGTAATCCTCCTCCGCCGTCGTCTCCACGATGACCGGAACGCCGCCCGCCAGGCGGACAATCTCCGGGTAGCTCAGCCAGAACGGCGACGGAATGACCACCTCGTCCCCCTCGTTGATAATGGCAGTAAAGATGTTGGTCAGGGAATGTTTTCCGCCATTGCTGATCACGATCTGGTCCGTGCCGTAATCCAGATGGTTGAACGACTTGAACTTCGCGGAAACAGCCTTTTTCAGCTCGGCCGTCCCGGAAGCCGGGGTGTACTTGGTAAATCCGTCCCGAATCGCCTGAATCGCGCACTCATTAATGTTGTCCGGCGTGTTAAAATCCGGCTCCCCCGCGCCAAATCCGATCACATCGATGCCCTTCTCCCGCAGCTTGTTGGCCTTGGCCGTAATCGCCAGCGTGGACGACGGCTTCACTTCGCCTGCCTTCTTTGATAATGTCAGTGACATAACACTCATCCTCCTGTCATATACTTAAATCTCATTCAAGCAAAACGCCGATCAGGTGCAAAAAGTCCCCAATCGACGTCTTTGTCTTAACTATTCTATACTATTTTCCGCTATATTGCAAGTAAATATTTTATTTTTCCCTTCATTTTATCCTTCGCTTACATTTTGCTAAGCCATACGACATACAGGCTTCTCTCGGAATCCGGTATGTC
>CANRJU010000152.1 GCA_947631075.1 uncultured Lachnospiraceae bacterium | reverse complement strand
TATGTTACGAGATAAAATTTCAAAAATTTTTTCAAAACTGCAACATTTTCCCCTTTTCATTCGTTTAATATATAGAAAGCGATGGACAGTTGCCAAAAAGAGGGAATTTTTTCTGTTTTTGAAAAAAACACTGTTAAATAACTTGTAATTACTGCTAAATAACTCGGGTAATGATACAAATTAGATACATATATGTGTTATAATATAAATGGAAACCAGATGATTTTAAAGAAAACGGAGAAATGAAAAAATAAAAGTAGAGGGGGGACTCAGATGAAAAGGATAAACATTATTTTATGCGTTCTCTCCATAGCGGCGGTTGCGGGCGCGGCCGTGACGGCGGTCCAGTGGAGATCGTACTGGAGCAGGTCGGGCGACTGTCAGGCGGAGGAAGTGCAGACGCTGTCAGAGGATGAGGCGGATGCGTATATCCTGCCGGACGGGGAGACGGTCTACGCCCACGGGGAGTGGGGTCGCGGCTCTGCAGGCATGCCCGGATCCGGCGTGGTATCGGAAAATCCGATCTGCGGCTTTCGCGGCGGCGCGGCAGTCCAAACAGCTCACACAGAGAAGGGCTATTACAGCACGGTGCCGAATAAAAAAATCCGGAAGGTCATAGTGGGGAAATATGCCCGCCTGTCGTCCAGAGATACGGACATGGTTGAGGACTGGGTGAAAAAATTCGCCGCGGAGGGATACAATGGCGACGCGCTTTCCGATCTGAAAAGCTGCTATCCAAATCTCGAGGAGATCGAGATCGAGCCGGGGAATCCCTATCTGAAAAATAAGGACGGGATCCTGTACAGCATAGATGACAGGCTTGCCGAACCGCCGTATTTTCATTGAGACAGGGGGGCGTAGGAATGAAAAAGATAAATATTATTTTATGTGTTCTTTCTATAGTGGCGGTCGCGGGAGCCGCGCTGACGGCGGTCCGGTGGAAATCCTGCGCGGACGGGCAGGATGGCTGTCAGGTGGAGGAAATGCCGCGGCTGACGGAGGAGCAGGCGGAGTTTTATATTTTGCCGGACGGGGAGACGGCGTATCTGCATGGAGTGTGGGGAATCGACCCGGAGCTCAATTCCGAATCCGGCGCGTTATCGGGGAATCCGGCCTGCCAGATGAGGATCCGGCGGGATGACGCGGACGCCCCGCAGCGAAATGAAAAGATCCGGAAGCTCATAATAGGCAGGTATGCCCGGATGCCGCAGATGACCGACGGCAAGGTTGAGGACTGGCAGAGCCTTTCTGAAGGCAATCATTCGGATTTTGATTATGAAATCGGCTATGTCAGGTTAAAGCGGTTCTATCCGAATCTGGAAACGGTCGAAATCGAGGGCGGAAATCCCTATGCGGGGTATAAAGAGGGAATCCTGTACCGCCTGGATGAGAACCTTGCAAAACCGCCATATTTTCATGGCGAGGAGTAAGAGAGCGGCGCTCTCGGAAAGGAGGCAATTATGAAGAAGAAAGCATGTTTTCTGCTTGTCCTGCTGATTGCGGCGGAACTGGCGCTCAGCGTTTTTATGGGAGTTCATACGCAGTCGGCGTATGCGGATATCGCGGAAGCGATGAAGCTGGTGCCGGACCAGGACGAGGTGTGGAGGGAAAAGACGATCCGCCTGCAGAAGTTCTCTATTGACGGGCGGAATTACGAATCCGCCGTTATCAGCCTGAAGGATTCGGAAGCGAGGATCCTCAGCATGAAAACGGAGGAGGAAGATCTGGTCATCCCGGCGAAGATCGGGGACTACCCGGTCCGGGAGGTCGGCTGCGACTGGTCGGAGCTGAAAGAGGCGCGGGAGTATGTGTGCGAGAATGAAAAGACGCCGGAGCTGGGGAAGCTGGCGTGGATGATGGACCCGGAAAAGCCCTACCGGAAGATTGTCATGGAGGAGGGGATTGTCACGGTCTACAATGAATCCTTCTGCGGCGTGAGCGCGGATGAACTGGACCTCCCGGCCTCGATCCGTCTCTTAGGGAGCATTTCTTTCATGGACAGCCAGATCGGCGAGATCAAGTGGGCGGGAGACCCGCCGGTCACATACTGGGGCGCGTTCCTCAACACCGAACACAAGGGGCTTTTTAAGGCGCTGTCCCCCAAAAACGTAGGGCAGATCGTGGATGATCCGCTGCTGCGGGACACATATAAGAAGTGGTGAAAACAAGGGCGTGGAGTAAACAAAGGTTATGAGAAAAGATACCCGGATCGGCGGGAGTGGGAGTGTGCCGGTCCGGGTATTTTTTGAGTTATTTCGTAATTTTTACCTTACAAACCGCCTTTTTCTTCGAGCCGTCGGCCGCCTTGGCGGTGACCTTCACGGTGTGTCCGACGCCCTTCTTTTGGCCGTCACCACGCCCTTTTTGCTGACGGCGGCGTATTTCTTATTGGAGACGGACCACGTTATCGTCTTGTTGGCGGCATTTGACGGTGTGACCGTCGCCTTTAATTTCAGCTTTTTAGAATACGAAAGGGTGGCGCTCTTTTTGTTCAGCTTAACTTTCTTTACCTTCACCACAGGAGAGGCCTTCGCGCTCTTTATCTTGCTCAGGTCCAGAATCCCGCCCGTGCGGCAGAAATAGGTCACGCCCTCCGCTTTTCTCACACAGGAGAGAAGCCGCTCCTTCCGCTGTACGGCGTTGTCCTTGGGATAGGTGTTCGCTAACAGGGCCACGGCGCCGGTCACGGAGGGGGTCGCCATGGAGGTACCGCTGTACACGTTGTATTTGCCAAAACTGCTTACGTCCGGATTAGCCTTGGAAATGGAGATGTTGTCAAAATACATATCCATTGAAAAATCAAACTTGGCGCTGATGGTAATCAGGGACAAATAGGTGCGGTCGTCCTTTTTTAAGTAATAGCGGGTGGAGGAGCGCTGCACATTGGCGTGCTCCCACTCCAGCGCGCCGTCGTCGGTCATCGCCACGTCATAGGCGATGTAGTAGTTGGAGGTGGGGTCCAGGTTCAGATCCGTCACATCCATATATAAGGTAAGCGTGTTCTCGCGGCCGTTGGACGTGAAGCCGACATGGGTGCATCCGTCGGCGGTATTTCCGAAATAATCCACTTGATTCGTGTGTTCAAGGGTCTTGATGTTGATCCGCGGCGTCGTCTCGCCCAGAGACGTCGGGGAAATCAAGGGCTGGTCGTCCGGTCCGCAGGTGGAGAAATAGGTGGTCTGCGCCTCCCGCTCCTCCTCCGGGAGAATGGCCGGGAAAAAGACATTCTGGTTCACAGTGGAGAGAATCTGGTCCCCCGGGGCAAAAAGGTCCACCTTGGATGAGCCGTAATCCGAATAGCCGGATTTCCAGTCGTCCTGGGCGGAAGCGCCCACCGTCACTATATAGGGGCTGTTTATGTCATAGGGGCAGTCCTCCTCATAGGCGGTGTCCCGGTTCAGGCTGGTATTTCCAGCGGCAAAGATAAAGAGCGCGCCCGCTTCGCCGATTTTCTGAACCAGGTTTTTCATGGTGCTGCTGGAGGAGCCTCCTCCCCAGGAACAGTTGACGGCGACAATGTTGACGCCCAGCTCCTGAGCCTTGTAAATGTAGTTGAATGCGTCAATGGCATAGGAAGAACTGGCCTCGCCGTGGGAGTCAAAAATCTTGAGGGCCATCAGCTTTACGGAGTCGGCCACTCCGGCGATTCCCACCTGGTTGTTCATGGCGGCGCCGATCACACCGGCGCAGTGGGTTCCGTGCCCGCTCTCATCCTCGTCCATGGGATTTTTATCATTGTTTCCAAAATCGTATCCGTAAGTGCCGGACAGCTTGGAGTAGGTGTTGACCCACATCTTATCCGCCAGGTCCTCGTGCTTGTAATCAATGCCGGTATCCACGACAGCCACCACCGGGGTATTGTCGGCCTTGTCCTGGGAAGCGCTGGCGTGGCGTATGCCGGGGCTTGTCGTAGAAAACGAGTCGGAGCCGTTCAGGTACCACAGGGATCCGGCCAGGGCGTCATTGGTCATCGCCATCTTGTGATAGTAGTAGTCCGGCTCCACGTCCATAACATAGGCCTGCCCATCCAGCTTCCGGAGTAGTTCCTCCGTGGAGTAAACATCCGAGGTGACGGTGGTTACATACAATGTCTTGTCAGAGAGAAAATCCCGCTGGAGCTCATTTTCACCCAGATACTCCGCGCTTCCGAAATTGTAGGAGGCGTCCACTTCCATCTGGCCGTCGAACGAAACAGAGCCCTCTCTGGTCAGGGGCGTCTTGCCGGGGGCCGCCAGAGAGACGATAACCGTCCCCTCCCGGTATGAGCCCTCCTCCAGATCCAAAGCGGCAGCATCCTCCGACGCGTCGGCAGGAACGTCTGTCTGGGCGGCCTGGGCCGATGGGGCCAGAGGCGACAGGCACAGGGCGGCCGCCAGAATATAAGATAACCATTTTGCTTGCATAAATTCCTCCATTCTGGAGCGTATCAGCGTGATTTTTTGCACTAATTCCTCTCCTAAAAGTTTTAAAAACTGTTGCGTAAGTTATCAATTACTGCTATTATATAATATAATTATTAAATTTTTGTGACGGAAATGAGACAACAGGAGGAAAAACATGATATTTGTAAAAGTAGACGACTTAAAACCGGGCCTGCGCCTGGGGAAACCGATTTACAATAAGAACGGCGTTTTATTGTATGACCGGGATTCCAAGCTCACTATGCAGGCCATTTACGGAATCAAAAATTTCGGCCTGATGGGGCTGTACATTCTGGAACCGGCCGAGCCGGTGCCTCCCATGACGGAGGACGATATCAACTTTGAGCGTTTCCAGACCATGGCGGTGTTCAGCATCCGGGAGGATCTGGGACTGATCGCGTCCGGCAAAAAGGACAAGGGGCTGGACTGGCTGTGCAGCCTGGTCATCAAGAATTACGGGAGCCTGGACCGGAAGATTACCTTTGTACAGGGCCTCCGCAGCGAGGACGATTTTGTGTACAAGCACACGCTGAACGTGGCGATTCTGGCGGCTATTATCGGAGGCCAGATGGGCCTGCCAATGGGGCGCATCAACACGCTGGTGAAAGCGGCGATTCTCCATGACATCGGCGCGCTGCGGCTGGGGAGGCTGCATGACGGCAACGAACTGGATTTAGAGCAGAGAGAGGCCGTTCACAAGTTCAACCAGGATATACTGATCAGCTACGGCGGCGTGGACGACGAGCTGATGCGGCTGATCAATCAGATGAATACGCTTTACATGGAGGAAGTAAAGGAGGAGCGGGAGGTTCCCGACGCCGTGAAGAACAGCGTCAACGCCAATATTTTATATGTGGCGGACGCGTACGACCGCATGACGGCCATGAAATCCCATGAGGAGCCCACCTCTGAGATCAAGGCGGTCCGCACGCTCTTAGCGGATGAGGAGCGATATCAGACGAAGATCGTCAACGCTCTGATCAAGGGAATCAACATTCTGTATCCGGGCGTCTGCGTAGAGTTGACCAACGGGGAAAAGGGACTGGTAGTCACCGAGAATGAGGACAATATATTTGAGCCGTACGTTCTGGGCTTCCGGGACAATGTCCTGTACGATCTGTCCCGTCCGTCTATTAAAGAAGAGCTGCAGATCAAGGACGTCATGAAGACCATGGACAACCGTATCAAGCTGGATCCGGGGCTTTTGGAGGAGTACCGGGAAATAAATTAGAAATAAACTAAATCAGAACAATCGCTATAACCATAAAGATTTCACGCCATTTTGCCGAAATATAGTTTACATACGGGAAAGTGAGCGTGAAATTTTTATGATTATACAGAATAATAACATTTCAATTCCTGTCAGTGATGAATCCGGTCTGATTGTGAGCCAGACGGCGTCGTCTCCGGCGCGGGACGCGGGCAAGGTCCCGGCGGAGGCCAGAGAGGCTGTGTTCGACCGGTCGCCGCGTCCGGACAGGGGAGACAGCGGCGTTTACACCGAGGCGGAGGCCAGGCAGAGCGACGCGGGGCTTGTGGAGCTTCCTCCCAGCGGGGAGATGTCTCCGGCGGATTTTATCAGCCAGTGCATGACGGGAGAGGACGCTATGGATCTGTCCGGCGAGGAGACCCCGTTGGAGGAGTATACATCCTCCCAGCTCGAGAGGGCGGTGAGCCGTGTCAGGGAGCAGCGTTCCGAGAAAAAAGAGGCGGTCGAGGGCCGCACGGAAAAAGAGCGGGACAGGCAGAAGCAGTTAGAGGAGCGGGACCGCCAGAGCACGGAGAAGGAAGCCATGCTGCGGGAGGTTCAGGATCAGCTTGCCCAGAGCGGCCTTCCCTTGACTGAGGAGAATCAGAAGGCGTTAGTCCATGCGGCCGATCTGGCCAGACAGGGACAGGATATCACGGCGGCCGGGATGAAGTTTTTTGTGTCCAGCCGCATTCCCGTGACGCCGGAGACGATCGGAGCCGGTGTTGCGGACCGGGTGGAGCAGGCGCCGTCGGACGGCACGTTTGACGCGCTGGAGGAGAAGGTTGAGGAGATATTGACCGAGGGCGGCGTCGCCGTCACAGAGAAGTCGATGGAGCAGGCGAGATGGCTGTACGAGGAAAATCTTCCCGTGACGGCGGACAACGTAAAGCTGCTCCAGCAATTAGAGGAATTAAAGGAGCTCTCCCCGGCGGATCTGCTGGCCCGCATCGCGGATGGCATGGCGGACGGCATGAAGGCGGAAAAGACCGATCTGACCAAGTGGTC
>CANRJU010000151.1 GCA_947631075.1 uncultured Lachnospiraceae bacterium | reverse complement strand
AAATAATGGTTTTGCCTTCTTAACATTTGTCCACTCAGTAAAATCTTTCCCCCACATCTCATCATTTTCCGGAATCGAATGAAATTGCGGTAAATAATATGCTATAATTTTCAATTGTTCTTCCTCCCATAAATAATAATAGTCTCTCGGATTCTCCAGCCCTTATTTCATGCGACTCTCAAATCCTACTGTTTTATAAAAATCCCTCCTCTTTTTTGCCAAAAACACTTGACAAATCAGTTAAAAATGCAGCGCTTCGCGCCTCTTAATTAAAAAAGCACTTTTTATTCCGGCGCAGCTGGTAAGCATTTTTGATTGGAGGCGATTTTTATGTTACCTGTTAATTATGGCGGTCATACCGCCTATCAGGATACCTTCGTATCCGAATTCCTGAATTTATTCCCCGATCCCTTTGCTGTTCCTAAACAGACATGGGATATCATTGTGAAATTCTGGTATCTTGATTTCTCTGAAACGGATACCATCATGCAGGAGTTTTATTCTCCGGCTGGCAAAGCCGCCACACGTTTCACTTCTTGCCTGCTCCGTTTCTATCTTCTATCAATCGCACTGAAAGTAGCTTCTATTACCGAATGGTGCAGACTGCTTAAAATAACTCCTTCCTCTTATGCAGCGCATCCACCTTCCAAACAATAATCTCTTTTACCTTATCTTTTGGCTCTACAAAGCCCAATTCCTTGATGCATCCGTCCTCATGGGATTAATCAGTCCCCGCCATCTTTCTCTTGCCGGTGATAGAACCCCTCTTGAGACTACAAGGCTGGAACGTTCCAAAAGGATCTACGAATGCCCGAAAGGCTCTGACTGCGGCTGCAGACGTAAGTTCTCACCGCCTGACTGCAACTGGGGATGGGATTCTTCCAGAAATAAATATTTTTTCGACTGCCATCTCTACATGTTTGTTGCTACCGATTCTGAAAATGACCTTCCCTTTTTTCCATTGCTTGAGAGTGCTTCCAGACGTGATATGCTGTCCTTCCTGCATACTTTTTCTCTATGAAATCCTATCTTCAGAAAGACAACCTAAGACTTTTTAACATACCGCCAAAAGACAGTAAGGATTGGAAATCGGAATACAATAAATGGTCTTCCGTGGAAAGATCAAATAAACGGAAAAAATAGATTATAAATTAGAATACGGCAGACACCGTTCTTCTAAGATGTGGTACTGCCGCCTCTATGCAATCATGATGATCCAACACCTTGATGCATGGAAAATACCAACTCGTGTAGACACCATTTTTACATTCTCACGAATTGCCAATGCGGAATAATCATACCACATTTTTATAAAAAGCACACCTCCTTTCAAGGAAAAAGTGCGCCCTTTTTTCCACATTTATCTAATATCACTCCAGAATTTCACAATATTCAGTTGTCAAAATACAAATCTACGCCTACTCATATTAATCCGAGAGGCTATAATGTGATCACTATTTTTCTATAACTTTTTTAAGAACATAAAAAAAAGAATACAATCAAGTCACCATATACGCCTTTACACAATGTCAGCAATAAGACACTCACCAAACAAGCACTCAGCAATT
Organism: uncultured Lachnospiraceae bacterium; assembly: GCA_947631075.1. GTDB lineage: Bacteria > Bacillota > Clostridia > Lachnospirales > Lachnospiraceae > Eubacterium_F. The sequence goes on along the minus strand of CANRJU010000151.1, from coordinate 5,122 downwards.
TTTGCTTTCTAAATTTTAGAATCACATAATGGGACAAAAAATCTCCCAAAAAAGAATGTGTCTTTTAATTTACTCTTGAGTCTTTACTAATTTTCATACCAAAAAATCGACAAAAATACTTAAAACAAAATAATCTATGCTCACATTGTACATGCTATTCAGCAACATCTGATTAATATTGATATTAATACATGACCTGTTTTTTACAAAAAATAATATTTATTATTTAATTCATACTCGAACGAGGAGCCACGAATATGAACAATTTTTGCCGGAATTCCCATATATACTTCACCTTCTTTAGTAATCCCCTTAATAACAGAATTCGCAGATATTACTACACCATCTGAAATTACTGCGCCAGTCAAAACCACTGCACTTACACAAATCCACACATTATTACCTATAATCGTCGGCTTTTCATAATACTCAAATGTATCTGATGAGCATCTATGCGATGCAGAATAAATAACTGACCTCATTGAAATCGAACAATTATTACCAATCAGAAGTCCTCCTCGTCCATCAAGTATTACAAACGAATTTATCATTGTGTTTTCTCCAATAGAAATTTTCCAAGGTTTAAATATATATACCCTTTGATTTATCCTTGAACCTTTGCCGATTTTCATGCCAAAAAGTCTATAAAAAGATTTGCGTATCACCCATGAAGGAATATACGCAACAATATAATTAATAAAAACTTCAATAAAACAACGAAGAAATTTTCTCATTCTTGTAAATTTTCTCCAAACTTTCTGTTCTGATTTCTATAACCTCACTTTTCAACTTGTACGCAATTTTATTCTCCTGCGTTTTTTCCGGTACACATCCCAGCAAGTCCACCCATAACGAGGTAACAATATATTCCTACCGGAGAATGAATTGTCTGAATATAAGCTTCAACAAACATAGAAATTAGTATCATTACAGCTATCGCTATCCCTGCCGATTTATGCTCCCAATTTTCAGTCATTATAAATGTATGTATCAAATAAAAAAAAATAATTGCGTATCCGATCAGGCCAATAATACCATTCTTGATTAAAATATCCAATAAGGCAAATTCTACTGATCCATCCCAACCATACAGCCTTTTGAACTGTACTACATAGTCAATATCGCTTAAATACAATTCCCTTGCATTGCCCAAAAGCAACCTTGTAAAATCCGTATTTGGATGGTCGATATAGTTTTGAAACCCCTTTATTCGCATCATATAATTGAAGCTATTAAGTGCCACCTCCTGAAATAATACAACAAAAGCAGCGACACATAAAATCACCAGTGCCATTGTAAATATTTTTCGTTGTTGTTTTGAAATCCGACGCACAATACTAACCTGCATAGAAACAATAAAAACAATAAACATAATAATTGCGCCTCGTGAATTTGAAAGCAACAATAGCAACACAGAAATAACAATAATAATTTTTTGGCTTATTTTTGATTTCTTGCGTTCTGCAAGATAGTTTCCAATAAAAATTATCAACATATCTGCGCCAAAAAAATTCTTAGTATAAATTCCTCCGGAAAAGGCATATGTATTAAATTCGCTATGCATCTGAAAAACCGAATATTCCAATGTAACGGATAAAATAAAAGAAACAAGATTTCCCCAAAGCACTGCATCTGATGCGATTTTAATACGCCTATAAGAATCCAAATATGATTCTGACAATAAAGATGAAACCGAAATGGCTATCATTGTCATGAGCAATGGAAACAACGTTTCAAATGGCATTTCCTGAACACATAATCCAAAAGATAATAGTATCGTCACAAATAAGAAAATGCCCATTTTTTGTCGTTTATTATCAGTTGCCTTATTTATCAAGTAATTCCATGAAATATCCGTCAACAAAATAGCATATGAAACATACTCCAGCATACGATCCAAGTTCTTATCTAACGCCCAGTTTGAACCAGCGACAGTCAAAATGAAAAGGCTAAAAAACAAAGGAATATCCCTTTTTTGAAATAGAATTTTCAAATTTTCCTTCAACCTCCGTTCTTGTTAACATCTACATTATGTATTTGAACCTTTTCTGTCAAATATAAACTGTATTCTCTGCCAATAGTTTCCCAGCTATAGCATGTTTCAAATAAATCATAAGATGCCTCTATCATATCAGCACATGCGCTAGAATCTTCCAATGCCCTTATGCATGCGTTTGCAAATTCCAGTGGGTTATCGGCCAAAAAAACATGTTTACCATTTTGAAACTTTGTACCTTCTATTCCTTTTGATGTCGTTATAATTATTCTTCTTAACGCAGCTGCCTCTAACAATTTTCCTTTTACCCCTCCACCTGAAAGCAAAGGAAGAACTACACAATCTGCCTGAGCGTAAACTTCCTGTAAATTCTGGTAATTCGGAATCACCATAATATTTTCTGATATCCTATCCATAATTCGCTTAGAAGGATTAGCACCTGCAATGATAAACTTTACATCAGATATTTTTTCTTTAATATATGGCAATACATTATCACAAAACCACATAACAGCTTCAACATTGGTAACAGCAACTTCATCCAATCGTCCAACAAATAAAATATAATGCTTTTCCGGTGCTGGAACACTATTCATGCAATTTGCCCCAAGAGGGAACACCTTCAAATCTGAACTGCAATTCTTCCATCTATTACCAAAAAACTGCAAATCATCTTCAGAAAAAAAAGTGATTGAATCAATTATTCTGCTTCGATACAGCCAAGCTTCATACAATTCAAGGCGAAATGATTCAATATAATATGCTAAACGTTTGAAAAAAGATATTGTTTGGATGTTTGCCATCTCCCGCATTCTCTTATATTCAATATTATGCTGATTTACTGTGATGAAAACATTGCTCTTTGCTATCTTTTTTGCATTTAGATACATATTGGGGAAATCAATTATAACAGAATCAATAGCAATTCTCCGGTTTAATTCCTCTATATCTAGCATAATATTATGCAAAGATCTACTTGCAACTGTATACGGCAATACAATACTTTTAAAAAGTGTTTTTGCTTTTGAGTCACTGCGGTTATAATATCTAACCTCTTTGCAATAGTGCTCCATCTTTCCCGTCATATTTTTTTCTTCTTCGGAATATGCAATTGAAAAAAGATAAATGTTGTGATATTTACTAAGCTGTACAATACGATTAAATACACCGTTTCTGCCCCCATATGGTGGATAGGGAATTTCAGGAGTCAACCAAACTATATTCATCTCTCTATAATTCTCCAATAATCAAGCATATCCGCAATAGTCTTCTCCATTGCAATATCCTGCTTCCAGCCAGTATCACATTTAAGTTTTGTAATATCACCAACAATAATCTTTTCATCAGTAGACCTGAATAATCCAGGATCGACTTTCAGTTCCAGATCATGACCTATTTGTTTTTCAATCAATCCTACAATATCTCTCATCTGGTATACTTTTTCTGACGAAATATTATAAACATCTCCGGCGGTCCCTTTTTCAGCTAACAGCATCAATCCTTTTACAAGATCCCTCTGGTCCATAATAGCGCGCTTAGTTTCAAGATTTCCCACCCTTAACTCATACCTTCCTGTCTTCTCAGCAAGAACCGCCCTGTGAGTAAAATCAGATGTAACATCATTTACCTTTCTGGTCCCTGTAGAGTTAAAAATTCTGGCTCTAATGCATCTTATATGATCATTCATAAAATATTGAAAAGATATTAAATCCTGGCCTACTTTACTGACACCGTATGGATGCAGAGGCTGAAGTTCGGCAGTTTCCTTAACATATACTTTATCACCTTCAAGCTTGTTGAGCGTTTCACCATATTCAGCGCTTGAACAGGCGACAACAACCATCGGGTCATAATCCTGTTTAATGTATTTTCTGGTTTTCTTTATTGCCTCATAGATATTAATGGTACTATTAATATTTACATCTATTGTTTCTGAAGGACTCACCCAGGAAACGGTTGGGTAGCTCTGGGCTGCCAGATGAAAAATCTGTTTGGGAAGACTGTCCATAATAATTTCATCGATGCCCTGCGCATACCTCAGATCACACTGTATAAACTTCACTGGAACTGTAATTTGTTCAATATTCTTCTTATTTTTATGCCATATACCTGTCACATTATTTCCTGCTTCATAAAGTGCCTCAACCATATGGGATCCTACCATCCCGCCTGCGCCTGTAACTAAAACATTCATGCCATGCTCCTGTTTCTACTTGTATTTTCTCAACAATCTTACTATTCGAATATCATCAATAAAGTATCTTTTTAATAATCTTTTTGGATCCTGAAACACTCTGTAAAACCATTCCATTCCATGATTGCTCATCCATTTGGGCGCCCTTTTTACATTGCCCGCCAGAAAGTCAACTGTCGCTCCCGCACATATAGATACTGTTGCATTGTATTTCTGATAATTATCATATATCCATTTTTCCTGCTTCGGACACCCAAAGCATACAATCAAAATATCCGGGCTCGCTTCTGTAATCATAGCATTTATTTTGCCAAGTTCTTCCCTATCCTTTTCAAATCCAAATGGAGGCGCATAAGTGCCAATAATCTGAATGCCTGGCAGCTGCATTTCCAGCTTTTCTTTTGCCCTCTCAGCAATTCCGTCTGCACCGCCGATAATAAATATGGAATAGCTCTTTTCCGAAGCTGTTTTACAAAGCTCCGGAACTAAATCCGATCCAGAAATTTTAGCCTTTACCGGCCTTTTGTGCCATTTTGCAATCCATACTAATGGCTGTCCATCAACCAATACCATATCAGCGCCATCAACAATCTTTTTTAACTTGGAGTCAGATTCCATTTTCATGACCACATCAACATTTACCGCTACTATATAACTTTTTTTCTTTTTAATAATCATATTTTCAATAGCCTGGACTGCTTCTTCCATGCTTACATTATTAATGTGCGTATTTAGTAAAGGTTGTTTTTCCATAAAATCTCAGGATTCCTTTCCAAAGAATGTTTCTTCCAGCATCAGACACCAGCAATGATAAATCGGCAGGTGAAGCTCCTGAATCATGTATGTTTCCCTTTCGGGCACTTTCACCGCCACATCCGCCACCTCTGCCAGTTCTCCCCGTCCTGCCCGGTCAGCCCGACGACTTTCATTCC
>CANRJU010000150.1 GCA_947631075.1 uncultured Lachnospiraceae bacterium | reverse complement strand
TCCACAGAGGTGAGAACCAGGCGGTGGAGATGGCGCGGGCGGCGGAGGCGGCCGGAGCGGCGGCTATCGCGGTCCACGGAAGGACCAGAGAAGAATATTACAGCGGCCAGGCGGACTGGGATATTATCGCCCAGGTAAAGCAGGCCGTACGGATTCCCGTCATTGGAAACGGCGATATCGCGACCGTGCAGGACGCGGAGCGGATGCTTGCCCGTACCGGATGCGACGGCGTCATGATCGGGCGGGCGGCCAGAGGAAATCCGTGGATTTTCCACCGGATGAAAACCTATTTTGAGACGGGGGAAGAAGAAGCGCGGCCGGATTTTTCTACCGTGCGCGACATGATCCTGCGGCACGCCGCCATGCAGGTAAAATGGAGAGGCGAATGGCGGGGAATGCGCGAGATGAGATCCCATATTGCGTGGTACACAGCCGGATATCCCCACTCGGCGGCGCTGAGGCGGGCGGCAAACCGGATAGAAACTTACAGTGAATTACAAGAGTTACTGGAGGGAGACTATGACTAGAAAATTAAGTGCGAAATTATTTGGCGATCAGTTGAATATTCAGCAGAAATTGCTGAACTTGATTTTGTGCATATCGTTAGTAGGCGGACTGCTGTCTATGATTGTGACGCAATTTCTGGGCTACAGCGTGGAGGGCAACGTCATGACCATGATTCTCGTGGGCGTGGGCGTTCTGTGCCTCTGGCTCTCCCTGAAGGGGAAGGTCACGCTCTCGGCGACGCTGGTCGTTATTGTGGCGGATATGATCGTATTCCCAGCTACGTTTCTCTTTAACGGGGGCATGGACAGCGGCATGGTGATCTGGCTGCTTTTGGGACTGACGTTTCCGTGGCTGGTCCTGACGGGATGGCTGTGCTATGTGATGTACATACTGAACCTCATCATGATTGTCGGCACCATTTATTTTGCCTTTTATCACCCGGAGTATGTTAAGAGTTTTTATTCCCCGTTTATGGCGACCACCGATATGGTGCAGTGCCTCACACTGGTGAGTATTATTATCGGCGTTGTGTTTAAATTTCAGAATTATGTATTTAACAAGCAGAGGAAGGAGCTTCTGAATCAGGAGAAAAATCTGATTTCCGCCAACCAGGCCAAGAGTGATTTCCTCGCGAATATGTCCCACGAGATCCGCACCCCGATTAACGCCATGTTGGGCATGAACGAGATGATTCTGCGGGAGAGCGAGGACGAGAGCGTCAACGAATACGCCACCAATATCCAGAGCGCCGGCAACACGCTGTTGGCGCTGGTCAACGACATTCTGGATTTTTCCAAAATCGAGTCCGGTAAAATGGAGATACTGCCGGATGAATACTGTGTATTTTCACTGATTAACGACAGCTACAACATGATACATATGAGGGCCACGGAGAAAAACCTGACCCTGGTGGTGAAGAATAATCCCATGCTCCCGTCGAAGCTCTACGGCGATGAGATCCGCGTGCGCCAGGTCATCAATAACCTGCTGACCAACGCGGTGAAGTACACGCCGACGGGATCCGTTACCCTGATGATTGATTTTGAGAAAAAAGATGATGCCAGTATCGTCCTTGTCGTGTCCGTGCAGGATACCGGCATGGGAATCAAGCCGCATGACCAGTTAAAACTGTTTGAGTCCTTCCAGCGAATCGAGGAGAAGAAAAACCGCACCATCGAGGGAACCGGCCTGGGCCTCACGATTACCAAGCAGCTGTTAGATCTGATGCACGGTGAGATTTCCCTCAAGAGCGAGTACGGCCGCGGCTCGATTTTCACGGTGAAGATTCCGCAGGGCGTCGTCTCCGACGAGCCTATGGGCAACTTTGAGGACAAATACGACAATCAGGTCAGCGAGAAAACGCGCTATCACGAGAGCTTCCAGGCGCCGGAGGCCCGGATTCTCGTGGTGGACGACGTGGCCATGAACCTGGAGGTAATCCGCGCCCTTCTGAAAAAGACAAAGGTTCAGATGGATCTTGTCACGAGCGGAAGGCAGTGCCTGTCCATGATTCGGAAGAAAAAGTATCACATTATTTTCATGGATCACATGATGCCGGAGATGGACGGCATCGAGACGCTGGAGCGGATGCGGCAGATTCCGGAGCACTGCAACCAGGATACGCCGGTCGTCGCGCTGACGGCCAACGCCGTGTCCGGGGCGGACAAGGAGTATCTTGCCAAGGGATTTAAGGATTATCTCTCGAAGCCGGTGCGCAGCAACGAGCTGGAGGAAATGGTGCTGAAATATATCCCGAAGGAACTTGTGAAGATGGCGGGAGAGACGTCCGAGGGAGACGACGAGGAGGGCTCCGCAGGCAGCGAGGGCGGCACGCCATTCCAGCGGCTGGATTTTCTGGATACCAATCTGGGGCTGGAGTACTGCGGCGGCAGCGAGGAATTTTATCTGGAAATGGTGCAGTCCTACTGGGAGGAAAAACGGCAGGACGTTATGCAGAAGTATTATGACGCGAAGGATTGGAGCAATTATCGGATTCAGGCTCACTCCCTAAAGAGCACGTCGCTTTCCATCGGCGCCGTGAAGCTCTCGGAGGAGGCAAAGAGAATGGAGCAGGCGGCCAAGGAGGAGGACGAGACTTATATTCTCAGCCACCACGACAAGCTGCTCACGCATCATCAGAAAATACTGGACCGCATCGAAAAAGCGCTTAATAATTAACGACGGATTTGTTTTTTTGAGCGCGGATGGAGGTTGTGGAGATGGAATACAAGCGGATTGCTCACCGGGGGTTCAGCTCCCAGGCACCGGAAAACACCAGAGCGGCCTTTGCGCTTGCGGTGGAGGGAAATTTTTACGGCGTGGAATGTGATATATGGAAATGCAGGGACGGCGTCTATGTGGTGTCCCACGACGAGCATTTAAAAAGAATGTGCGGCGTGGACAAAAAAATCCCGGCTATGACGTGGCCGGAGGTGAGCCGTCCTCCCATTGTGGGCGGCAAGAAGAAAAACGAGCATCCGACGCAGTATATCATCCGGTTCACGGATTATCTGGCGGTCATGAGCCGGAGCGACACTATACATCCGGTGGTGGAGCTGAAAATGCGCTACACAGCGGAGGAGCTGCGGGAAATCGTCGCTCTGGTCAGGCACTACGGGCTCTTTGAACGGACTTATTTTATCAGCATGTATAAAGAAGTGTTAATTGCGCTGAAGGAGCAGCTGGGATTTCCGCCTGAGCGGTTGCAGTATGTGTACGGCGTCTACGCGCCGGATAAATGGATTCCGGTAAATATGGAGCTGGAGCAGTGGCTCATTCAGAACCGGATCAATCTGGACGCCCGCTACACCCTGCTGTCGGAGGGGAATGTAATCCGGCTGCACCGGGAGGGACTTCAGGTCAATGTGTGGACGGTGAATAAGAGGGATAAGGTCCGGGAAATGGTGGAGAAGTGCAAGGTGGATATGGTTACTACCGAATACTATTATGAATGAAAAGATAAAACTTTTTGTTTGAAAGATTTATCTGAAAAAAGATTTATAATTGTAATTTTTTATAAAAAGGGGAGGATTGGAGTGAAATGTTTGAAGGAATTGAAATGGAGCATTATTGTGATGGCGCTGGTATTTATTGCGCTGGGAATCGTCTTGATTCTGTACCCGGAGGCGACGATGACGACGGTCTGTTATGTGCTGGCGGCGCTTTTGCTCGTGCTGGGACTGGCGGCGCTCATCAATTATCTGCGCAAAGATATCACCGGGCTGATTTACCGGCATGATCTGGTGGTGGGGCTGAGTGCGATTCTGGGCGGCATTTTGGTAATTATCAAGGTGGACCAGCTCACGGCGCTGATTCCGGTGGTGCTGGGATTTCTCGTCACCATCAGCGGAATTTTGAAAATGCAAAATTCGGTGGACATGCTCCGATTAAAGCATGAAACGTGGTATGTGACATTTATCCTCGCCATTATCAATATTGTGTTTGGCATCGTGCTTTTGATCAACCCGTTTGCAGTGGAAATCCTTATTATGTGTACGGGAATCGCGCTGGTATACAGCGGGCTCACCGATATTTTTGTGACCATCGTTATCTCCCGGAGGCTGCATGCGGTCAAGGAGGAGATGGAGCGCGGCATTTCCACAGAAGTGATTATAGACGCGGATTCGAGGAGCGACGAATTTTGAGAATGCAGGAATTATTGTTGCAACCCATTTTTTAGAGAAGGATATCAAGGAAAGAAAAGATATCAATTAGAAGGGATATCAATCAGAGAAAGATATCAATTAGAAACGATATCGATTATAAAAGGATATCAATGGGAGAAAAACGGATATGGCAAATTATCTGACATTGTCGGAGGATTTACAGGAGAGGATTCGGGAGGACCGGAAAAATCATGTGGTCAATCCCTATGCCTTTTTGGATGAAAAAATTGTGAGACGGCAGATGGATCATGACAGGGCGAATCTCTGGCGTCCTGCCTTTGTGCGGGACGTGGAAAAAATTCTCCATGTGCCCTATTACAATCGGTACTCGGACAAGACGCAGGTCTATTCTTTTTATCAGAATGATGATATTTCCCGCCGGGCGCTGCATGTGCAGCTCGTCTCAAGGATCGCGCGGAATATCGGGAGCGCCCTGGGGCTGAACGAGAGTCTGATCGAGGCGATTTCTCTGGGACACGACATCGGGCACACGCCCTTTGGCCATGCGGGGGAGCGGATTTTGAGCGCTCTATATCAGCGGCACACAGGCCGCTATTTTAATCATAACGTGCAGAGCGTAAGGGTGTTAGACGGCGTGATTCACCGGAACATCAGCCTGCAGACGCTGGACGGCATTCTGTGTCACAACGGGGAGCTGGAGCTGAGTGAATACCGCCCCTGTGACAGAACCACCTTCGAGGAGTACGACAGGGCGGTGGAGGAGTGTTATGTGGACGAGCAGGCCATCGGCCGATTGATTCCCTGCACCTTGGAGGGGTGCGTCATGCGAATCTGCGATATCATCGCCTATCTGGGAAAGGACCGCCAGGACGCCGTGCGCCTGGGAGTGCTACCGGAGGGCGCTTTTTCCAGCGGGACAATAGGGGCGAGCAACAGCGAGATCATCAATAATTTCAGTGTAAATATCATTGAAAGCAGCTACGGAAAGCCCTATCTGAAAATGAATGAGGAATATTTTGAGGAGCTGCGGCGCGCCAAGCGGGAAAATTATGAGATGATTTACCGCAACGAGAAGCTGGACCGCCTGTACAGCGAGGAAATTCAGCCCATGTTCGACGAGCTGTATGAGGAGCTTTTGCGACAGGCAAAGAGCGGGGACAAAAGCGCGGTATTTTACCGCCATCACATAAAGCATGTGAAGGACAATAATTTTTATGCCAGCGGGACCTACCCGCCCTATGAGGAGCAGGAGCCCAACCAGCAGGTGGTGGATTATCTGGCAAGCATGACCGATGATTACTTCATCGCGCTCTACCATTACCTGTTTCCGAAGGGAAAGCATGATGTGAAATTTGTCGGGTATTTTTGAGAGTGGAGTTTAGTGCGAAAAATAAGCTTGATAGCTTATATTCCGCACGGCAATTTGTTTCTGAGCGAAAACAAATTGCAAAGCGAACATAGTTCGCTATGGATGGCAGATGAGAAACTGCATACGCAAACTGTATTTACAGTTTTTTCTCTATCGCCTTTTCGCGACATGTCGCTCAGAAATGGAGATAATTATGGAAAAAGAATTAGTCATTGTATTAGATTTTGGAGGACAGTATAATCAGTTAATCGCCAGAAGGGTAAGAGAGTGCAACGTTTACTGCGAGGTGCATCCCAACACATTGGAGCTGGAGAAAATCCGGGAAATGAATCCCAAGGGAATCATTTTTACCGGCGGCCCCAACAGCGCTTATCTGCCGGATTCGCCTTCTATTTCAAAGGAAATATTCGAGCTGGGCGTGCCGATTCTGGGCATCTGCTACGGTTCCCAGCTGATAGCGCACCTTCTGGGAGGCGAGGTCGCGACAGCGCCTACCAGTGAGTACGGCAAGACCGAGGTGACGACCAGCCAGGACAGCGTCTTGTTCGGCGATGTGAGCCATGAGACAATCTGCTGGATGAGTCATACCGATTATATCGCCAAAGCGCCGGAAGGCTTTGTGGTCAGCGGTGGCGGCTATGGAAAATCCAGAGCGGAAATTGTACGCCACCCAGTTCCACCCGGAGGTCATGCACACCGTCGAGGGCATGAAAATGCTCTCCAATTTCGTGTATAAGGTGTGCGGCTGCAAGGGCGACTGGCATATGTCCTCCTTTGTCGAGGACACAATCCATTCTCTGCGGGAAAAGATTGGCGGCGGAAAGGTGCTGTGCGCTCTTTCCGGCGGCGTGGATTCCTCTGTGGCGGCCGTGCTCTTGTCCAAGGCAGTTGGCAAGCAGCTGACCTGCGTATTCGTCGATCACGGACTGCTCCGCAAGGACGAGGGGGACGAGGTGGAGGCCGTATTCGGTCCGGACGGCCCATACAATCTCAACTTTATCCGCGTCAACGCGGCAGAGCGTTTTTACAGCAAGCTGGCGGGCGTCACAGAGCCGGAAGAAAAGCGCAAGATCATCGGCGAGGAATTTATCCGCGTCTTTGAGGAAGAAGCAAAAAAAATCGGCGCCGTGGATTATCTGGTGCAGGGGACCATTTATCCGGACGTGATTGAATCGGGCCTCGGAAAATCCGCCGTCATCAAGA
>CANRJU010000149.1 GCA_947631075.1 uncultured Lachnospiraceae bacterium | reverse complement strand
GTTGAAAAAATTGGATACGACTGTCTGGACGATTTTGACTATGTGGCGCTGGGGCATATCCACTCGCCCCAGAGAGTCGGGCGGGATGAGGTCCGGTACGCGGGCTCTCCCCTTAAATATTCGCTCAGTGAGGCTTGTAATGAAAAGTCGGTTCCACTCGTTACGGTATCCGCCGGGGAAAAGGTCCGGATCGAACTCATTTCCCTAAAGCCCATGCGGGATCTGAGGCATATAAAGGGGACGATGAAGGGGCTGTTGGACAAAAAGAATGTAAGCGGGACAGAGGATTTTATTTACGCCACATTGACGGACGAGGACATCATCAACGACGCCATGGGGATATTTCAGCAGACCTATCCGAATACGGTCCGGATTGACTTTGACAATTCTCATACAAGAGGAATCGAGCAGGTGGACATCAGCCAAATTGCCGGGGAGAAATCCTTCCCGGAGCTGATGGAGGAATTTTACAGACTGATGTACGGCTGTGAGATTACGGAAGAAGAAATGGATGTAATGATGGACGTGGCGCGAGAGGCAGGTGTTATCCATGAAGCCGGTTAAATTGATTATAAGCGCATTTGGTCCCTTTGCGGGAAAAATTCCTGAAATTGAGTTTAGCGATTTTGAGGAAAAGGGGCTGTTTTTGATATCCGGAGACACCGGCGCGGGGAAAACTACGCTCTTTGACGCCATATGTTTTGCGCTGTACGGGACGACCAGCGGCTCCTACAGGGACACGAAAAATCTGCGGAGCGAATATGCCGATGATTCGGTCGAGAGTTATGTGGAATTTCATTTTACCCATCAGGGGCGGAAATTTTACGTTCGGAGACAGCCGTCTTATGAGAGGAAAAAACAGCGCGGTTCCGGCACGGTATTGAAAAGTGAAACGGCGACTTTTTATGAAGAAGGCCAGCAGCCGATCGAGGGAGTGACACGCGTCAATAATGCGGTAAAGGAACTATTGCGTATTGACGAGAAGCAGTTCAAACAGATTGTGATGATTGCCCAGGGGGAATTCTGGGGGCTTTTGAATGCACGAACGGAGCAGAGAACGGAGATACTGCGCACTATATTTTTGACGAGTGGATATAAAAAAATAGAAGCTATCCTGAAAGAGCGGATGGACGCCAGCAGAAGGAGGAAAGAGGACGCGGAGAACAGCATTATTCAGCATTTTGAAGATGTGACGGCCCGCGAGGGGGACGAGCTTTTGGACGAGCTGGAGGAGCTCAAGGGCCGGGCCGGCCAGTCGGGGAGCGCTTGGAATCTGGAGGAGATTTTATCGATAATAGAGCGCTTGATTTTGTCGGACCGGGAACAGTTAGCGCTCGTCCGGGAGGAACTGGAAAAAGCGAAGGCGGAGTTAAAGAAGAACCACGATAGGCTGGCTCTTGCCGAGACGAATAACAGCGCCATTGAGAAAAGAGACCGGCTGGAACAGGAGCGGGAGGAACTGGAAAAAAGAAAGGGAAAAATGGATGAAATGTCCCAGCTCTTGGAGCGGTGGAAAAAGGCCGCCCGCCATGTGAAGCCGTCCTATGATTTGTGGGAAAAAAAGCGGGAGGAAGTGTCCCTGACAAGGGAGCGGATTCAGGAGACAAAGTTACGTCTTGAGAAGGCCGAGGCGGATGCCAGTCAGGCCAGGGAAGCTCTTGACAACGCAAAAGAGCGGGAGCCGGAGGCGGAGAAATTAAAGCAGGTCATAAGCAGGATCCGCGAGGAGGAGCAGAAATACCAGCAGAGAGAGACGCTCCAAAAACAGCGGGCGGAACTGGACGCGCGGGTTCAAAATATTCACGCGGAAGAAGTGAAATTACAGGAATGTGAGAAATCTCTCAACGAGAGGATCCAGGTTCTTGCTGATACAGTCCGGAAATTAAGAGACCGGCCGGCCGAGCAGTTCGCGGCCCACAAGGAGAGCGAAGATCTGACGGCGCTTTTGCAAGATTTAGATAGGATTTTGGAAGATCAGATACCGGAGAGAGAAACGAGGAAGAAAATTCTCTCCCAAAAACAGAAGGATTTTTTGAACGCGCGCAGTAAGTATGAGGAGGCGAGCAGCCGGCGAGCGGAGGCGGAGCGCATCCTTGAGGACAGCCGGGCGGGGCTTCTGGCGGCGAAACTGGTAGAGGGTGAAAAATGTCCGGTGTGCGGTTCCGTGCATCATCCGGAGCCGGCCAGTCTGAAAGAGGCTTCTATTTCCGAGGAGGATTTCAAAAGACTCCAGGAAAAAGAATCCGATCTTCAGGAGAAAAAGAGCCAGGCCAACACGGAGGCGGAAAAGGCAAAGACGTCTCTGGAAGGATTTGAGGACCAGCTCAGGATTGCCATATTGGATTGCGTGGGAAATCCGTTTTTGGCTATGGAGGCAGAGGGCGAGCCGCTTGAGGAGCTGATGGAGGCGGCGGAAAAAGCGAGGGACCGGGTGAAGTATCTGTCAGAAGAAAATATGAAAAAATGTATTTCTCTGGACAAAGATTGCGAGAGGCTCAAAGAGGCGGAAACAGGTCTTGAATCGGCTCGTGGGAAGGAAATGGAGAATCTTCTTTCCCAAAAGGAAAAACTGGGTGCCGACGAGCAAAGCGTCCGGGAGGAGCTGGCGGAGACGGAAACCGCGTTAAAGATGCTGGCGGAACTGAACTACCCGGACTGGAAAACGGCGCAGAGCGAGAGGAAGCGGGCTGAGACGGAGAAAGACCAGATAGAAGGCAGTATCGCGGAAGCGGAGGATGAAAAGAAAAGAGCGGATGAAGCGGTCGCGTCCGTCCGGTCAGAGCTGGATACACGGAATGCCAGCATGAGGCAGCAGGAAAAAGAGGAGGAAATTTTAAAAAAAGAGCGGGACGATGCGGTCAGTGCAAATGGATTTTCTTCGGTGGAGGAAATGTTGTCCTATGTGGTGAGTGAAGACGACATCGCGGCGTCGGACAGAGAACTTCGTGAATACGCTCAGGCTGTCGCGACGAATGAAAAGCAGCTCGCGGACGCCCGGACTGAGGCGGAAGGAAGAACGATGATAGACATTGCGGCGTTGGCGGCGGTGTACAACGAGCAGGAAGCGGAAACAGACCGGCTCCGGAAGCATTATGATAACGGTGAGAATCGCCTCCGGACAAATGAAGATAAGCAGCGGCGCATTTTAGACCGGAGGGAGGAATTAGAAAAAGCGGGCAGAGAGAACACGGTCTGCCAGCGGCTCTACAATCTGGTCAGGGGAACCACGGGAAACGGAAAGATTACATTGGAGCAGTACATACAGGCCGCGGGATTCGACGGGATCATCGCCGCCGCCAACCGGCGGCTCCTGCCCATGAGCGACGGGCAGTATGAATTGTACCGCCAGGAGGATTCCCTGGGAAAGCGAAGCAATAATTTCCTGGATCTTGAAGTGTTAGACAATTACACGGGACACCGGCGACCTGTGGGGAATCTGTCCGGCGGAGAGAGTTTCAAGGCTTCCCTGAGCCTGGCTTTGGGGTTGTCGGATACCGTGTCCTCTCATCTGGGCGGCGTGCAGATGGACGCGCTCTTTGTGGACGAGGGATTTGGGACGCTGGACCGGAAATCCATAGACAGCGCCATGGATATTCTGATCAATCTGACCGGGAGTAATAAGCTGGTGGGCATCATCAGCCACCGGGAGGAGCTTATGGAAAATATTCCGCAGCAAATTAAGGTCAAAAAGACGAAAGACGGAAGCCAGATTACCGTCGAGCGCGGCCTGTAGCTGCTATACAAAAGGAGAAAAAATAGGGAAGTTCGGTATTCCGTAAAAAAGAAATAAAGATACACAAAAAGGGCTGCCTAAGCGGATCTGCTTTTTCCGGACAGCCCTTTTTTCATGAAATTTTTTTCATGAAAATAATTTCATGAAAACTGTGAAAGAATCGGTTTGAGCATTTTATACAGCTCCAGATATTTTTCCGGATAATCCTTCCGCAGTTCATTGTGCACGGTGTTTGCGAACTGCTCGTCCCCAAAATGTTTGATTACCATGGAGGCGACCCGGCCGATGTCCTCGCTGGCGTAATTGGCGCTGCTCATTTCCCGCTGGATCCGGGTATTTAGCTGGTTCTTCTTGTCGGTCCGGGGCGTTTCAGTCCGGGGAGGCTGCTGTTTTGGCTGCTGTCCGCCGGATTGTTTGCGCGCCTGCGGCTTATTGGGGGCGGCGATTTCATTCTGTCTCATAATATCGGAAATGCCCAGTTCCTCTTTCCAGAAGGAGATGATATTGTCATAATCCGTGTCCTGGCTGACAATGACATATCGGCATTTCTGGTTCTTGTGTTCCGAGATGAGGTATCCCAGATAGGAAACCAGGTGCATGTCCAGCGACTGGCGTCCCACGGGGATTTCATGGGAATACAGGTGGGCAGAATTAAAATCTTTCAATATCTGAAAACTGATTTTGGGCGCATTTCTGGTGGAAAAGAAATGCACATGATCGTGTGCGCCGAGCTTGTTAGCGCCGTTCAGTCCCTCCTCGTGCACATTTTCAAAATCGATTAAATAAAAGGTTTCAATAGATGTCATAATACCACCATTCCAGAGCGTTTT
The DNA here is from genome assembly GCA_947631075.1 of uncultured Lachnospiraceae bacterium. Lineage (GTDB taxonomy): Bacteria > Bacillota > Clostridia > Lachnospirales > Lachnospiraceae > Eubacterium_F. The sequence continues at coordinate 2,206 of CANRJU010000149.1, read as the reverse complement.
TATGAAGGGACAAATCTGTTCCCAAAGGCCAACTAGCTCTGCAAAGCGACCCTGGTTGGCGACGCTCTAACACATAAATTTTTCTTATACTACATAATTTCGGTCACGCGGCCAAAGGCCCACGCGTGGATGTTGATTTCCACGACCGGGGAGCCGCAGTATTCGCAGACCTTGGCGCCCAGAGACGAGAGGGGAGCGCCGCAGTTGGGGCAGTTGACGCCGAGCCCGCCATCGGAGGCGTTTTCCGCCAGCTCCCGGTCCTGGACATAGATCAGGTCCGTATTAAACTTGGTCTGATACTTGTAGTCGCGGCTGCCATCCAGAAGGCCGGAGGAGTTCTCCTTGTAGTGATAGCACTCCAGCGCGGTCTGGAATGTGACAATGCATCGCCCATCCGTTTTTCGGTACTGATTCAGCTCTGTCCGGTGCAGACGGATCTGGTCAAAATGCTCCCGCTCGCCGCGGCCCGAAAGCTCTCGGATGTGCTGCGCCAGCTGCTCCTTCAGCTCGGCGCTGCCCTCGGTCAAAAGAGAGGGATTCCCAGCAGAAACGGCTTTCAAATAGCTGGTCAGCACATTTTCCGCCCGGCCTTTCATCTCGTCATACTGAAATTCCGGAAAATCCGCGGCGAGCTTGGGGAGAAGGAGGTGTGTCATGCCGGACACGGACTTGGGCGTGGCGGCGTATTCCTCCTTTAGCTCCCTGGCGCCCGCCGCCAGATTTTCCGTGCCGAACAGGGCGCGGGAGAGATTCCGAGCCTTCTGCCTTATATAGCGAATGAGGCAGAAGACGGCCAGACAGCAGGCCAGTATCAGCACTAAGGTAATAATTAAGGGCAAATAATTCATACGCGGCACCTGCCTAACCCAGCCAGAAGACTAATGCAATTATGGCGAGAACCAACAGCACGGCAAGGACGATCCGCAGGGCGGACAGAGGCGTCTTTCCGGCTACCTGGCCGGTCTGTCCGTTTACCATGAACTGATATACCTTGTCCTTGTATTTAAAATGGGAAATCCAGACAGGCAGCAGGAGATATTTGTATGTAATATCGCTGAAATTGGTATCCATATAAATATTCCGCGCGTGGTCCGCGTGGTGCTCCGCCCTGATTTCCTGCGAAATGTGGTTCTCCAGCTTGGATTGGATGGAGGACGCGGCAAAATTCCAGGCGTCCTTTAGGCCGATGGAGTACCGCTCCGCGACAAACCCAGCGATGTATTTGGGATTGTAGGTCTTGTTATTCCCGGTGTCGAAGGGCTCCAGCTTGCGGAGCATGGAACGGTCGTGCTTTTCGGAGGCCAGCACCAGCTCGTCATCGATAAATTCCTGATAGGTGCCGCTGGTGCGGTGCCAGCTTGTCGTGGTTTGAGTTCTGCCATTCCTGTCCCGTCGCACATGGTCGATGCCGTATTCTCCCTGATAGGAAGTCCGGGTTTCGGCGTCGAAGGTCCAGTAGGGAAGATAAATTCCCTTGAATTTATCCGGCTTGGCGCTTCCCTTGGCGAGCTTCGGACAGAACCATTTGTGGCGGATCCACTGCTTGAATTGATCCGACGCCTCCTTGTCGCTGATGGAGAAGGGAACGACGCCGCCCGGAGCGATGGTGTCCACATCGTTGGCGTCCATGACCTGATTGGAGCCGCAGAAGGGGCAGACAGCGGAGGTCTGCAGGGCGTCGTAAATGGACTCCGCGCCGCACGCCTCGCAGATCACGGTCTTGGTCGCCACGCCCCAGTCGCAATTCGCGGTGTGCTCCGCTGCGTAAAAATCCATCTCCTGCGCCTTTTCCGGGGCAGTTTCCTCTCGCTGAATTGTCTCCTCGTAACCGCAGAAGGGGCACTTTAAATTGCCGCTTGCCGGATCAAAATCCATGACGCCGCCGCACTGGGGGCACTTCTTGTCCGTCTCATCTTCGGTCTCTACAATATTTACAGAGTTCAGTTCTTCTGTATCCATGATGTCCTCCATTCCCGGACGGGGCGTGTCCGTAACGCCCCGCGGGTATACTTGCATTGTTCACTACTGCACGTCGTTTTCATCGAAAATATCACCGCACTCCGGGCAGAACTTCGGCGGGTTCTTCGGATCCTCCGGCTGCCAGCCGCACTTGTCGCAGCGGTACAGGGGAGCGCCGGCCGGCTTTTTCGCACCGCACTCTTGACAGAACTTACCCAGGTTGACAGCGCCGCAGGAGCAGGTCCAG
>CANRJU010000148.1 GCA_947631075.1 uncultured Lachnospiraceae bacterium | reverse complement strand
GATTTTTTTGGAATGTGGAATCACACGGATACATTTACCATAGACGTCCAGGTGACGGCGGCCGCCCTGTTCATCCTGGCCGTCAGCGCCCTGATCAGCGTGCGGATCATGGAGAACAAGGATTTTTGAAAAAATTTTCCGAAAAAGATTTTCGGCGTCTTGTTGAATGGAAGATTTCCTGTTATAATAGGATATTAGAGTGAGGGGTTGCGCGTTTCATGCCTGCGTGAAGAAGCATAACCTTGCAATTCGCGGTATTATAGAGGTGAAATATTAAAAACAGGAATGGAGGAGACAAAGGCGGCTATGACTTTTTCGGAAAATTTTAACAAGGTAAGAGATTTATTCAAGGACGCGGACGTCAGCGACGTGAAGGAGCATCTGGCGTACCAGTTCAACATTACCGGCGAGGGAGAGGGCATTTTTTATGTGGAGGTCAAGGACGGCGAGCTGCACATTGAGCCCTATGAGTACTATGACCGGGACGCAATTTTTATCTGCAAGGCGGACACGCTGTTTAAGATTATCGCCAAGAAGCTCGATCCGGTGGTGGCGTTTACCATCGGCAAGCTGAAGGTGGAAGGCAGCATCGAGCAGGCGCTGAAACTGAAAAACTTTTTATGAGATTACAGATCCCCGGCGGACTTTGTTCCTCCGGGGATTTTGGAATAGGAAAATGGGAATAGAGGAACGAGGAGGAAGCATATAATGATCAGGGAGAGGTGGATCGGGGACCGCGCCTTTTACCGGAAGCTTCTGTGGCTGGCGGTTCCGATTATAGTTCAGAACGGCATCACGAATCTGGTGGGCTTTTTGGACAATATCATGGTGGGACAGCTGGGGACGGAGCCCATGTCGGGAGTCGCCATTGTGAATCAGCTGGTGTTTGTGTTCAACCTGTTGGTCTTTGGCGGATTTTCCGGCGCAGGCATTTTCGGCGCGCAGTTTTACGGACACGGGGACACAAAGGGCGTGCGGGATACGTTCCGGTTCAAGCTGATCATGGGAATCATCATTATCGCGGCGGCGCTGACGATTTTCCTCACGGCGGGCGGGAGCCTGATCCGGCTCTACCTCACATCAGGGGAGAGCGGGAATCTGGAGGCCGCCTATACATACGGCAGGCAGTATCTGTCGGTGATTGTCCTGGAGATACTTCCCTTTACGCTGGTGCAGGTCTATGTCAGCACGCTGCGCGAGACGGGGCAGACGATGGTCCCGATGGTGTCCGGCCTGGTGGCGGTGTTCGTCAACATGACCTTTAACTATATCCTGATATTCGGAAAATTCGGGGCGCCGGCGTTGGGAGTACGGGGAGCCGCGGCGGCGACGGTGCTCGCCCGCGTGGTGGAGTGCGCGATCGTGGTGGCGTGGACGCATCGGCACAGGAAGAAAAATGCCTTTATCATCGGCGCGTACAAGAGCCTCCGCCTGCCGGGGACGCTGGCGGCCGATATCATCAAAAAGGGCGCGCCGCTGCTCGTCAACGAGTTTCTGTGGTCCGCGGGAGTGGCGATGGCGAACCAGTGCTTTTCCGTGCGCGGATTTTCCGTGGTGGCGGCGGTCAACATCGCGTCCACCATCGGAAACCTGTTCAATGTGATTTTTATCGCGATGGGCGACGCGGTGGCCATCCTGGTGGGACAGCTCTTGGGGGCCAGCCAGTTCGAGCAGGCCAAGGACACGGCGAGGAAAGTCATCGTCTTTTCCGTATTTTGTACCATGATTACCAGCCTGATTATGCTCCTTGTGGCGCCATTTTTCCCACAGGCGTACAATACAAGCGGCGAGGTGCGCCATCTGGCGTCGCGGATGATTCAGATCACCGCCTGCCTCATGCCGCTTGAGGCATTTCTCCACGCGGCCTATTTTACTATCCGGTCCGGAGGGAGGACGATTATCACGTTTTTCTTCGACAGCGCCTACTCCTGGTGCGTGGTCATACCGGTGCTGTACAGCGTGGTGCATTTTACGGCGCTGCCCATACTGCCCACCTATCTGGTCTATTTCCTGGTGATGGACGGCGTGAAATCGATTGTCGGCTATATTTTGCTGAAGAAGGGGATCTGGATCCGGAACATCGTAGTGTGAATCCCGGACGCGCGGCGCGGGGAAATCCGCGCGTTGTGCATAATGAATAGAAATTCTATGAATTTTCTGTGGAAAACTTGTCATTTTTGTCGAGTGTGATATAATAAGAGGCAGTGATGAAAAAATCGTAAAAGGAGGAAATTTCATTGGGACAGTCAACCTTTAGAGGGGGCACGCATCCGTATGAGGGCAAGGAACTCAGCTCGGAGAGCCCGATTCAGGTGATGATGCCGAAGGAGGAACTGGTTTTCTCCATGAGCCAGCACATCGGGGCCCCTGCGACACCCGTCGTAGCCGTAGGCGATACGGTGAAGATGGGGCAGATTATTGGCGAAGCCAGCGGCTTCATTTCAGCCAATATTGTGAGCTCTGTCTCCGGTGAGGTCAAAGCGGTAGAACCCAGACTGCTGTCTTCCGGTGCGAAGGCGACCTGCGTGGTCATTGCCAACGATGGTCAGTATACACCGGTAGAGGGCCTCGGACAAGACAGGGATTACACCAAATTATCCAAAGAGGAAATCCGCCAGATCATCAAGGACGCCGGCATTGTCGGCATGGGCGGGGCCGGTTTCCCCACAAATGTAAAAGTTACCCCGAAAAATGAAGATGAGATCGATTACGTCATTGTCAACGGCGCCGAGTGCGAGCCGTATCTGACGTCGGACTACCGTCTGATGCTGGAGCGCTCGGAGGAGTTAGTGAAGGGGCTGGAGGTACTGGTATCTCTGTTCCCGAAGGCAAAGGGCGTTATCGCCATCGAGGACAACAAGCCGGAGGCCATTGCCAAGCTGCAGTACCTGACAGACAAGATTCCGAATCTGGAGGTCAAGGTGCTAAAGACCAAGTACCCGCAGGGCGCGGAGCGTCAGATCATCTATGTGGTCACAGGGCGCAGGATCTACTCTAAGATGCTGCCGGCGGACGCGGGCTGTATCGTGGACAATGTCCAGACGGTTCTTGCCGTCTACGACGCCGTGTGCAAGTGCACGCCGAGCATGAGCCGCGTGATTACCCTGACGGGAGACGCGATGGCGAAGCCGCAGAACTATGAAGTGAAGTTCGGCATGAGCCACAAGGAGCTGCTTGACGAGGCGGGCGGCTTAAAGTGCGAGGCGGAGAAGCTGATCTCCGGCGGACCGATGATGGGCATGGCTATGTACGATCTGAACACGCCGATTACCAAGACCAGCTCATCCATTCTGGCGATGAGCAAGGACGAGGTGGCAGCCTGCGAGCCCACGAACTGTATCCGCTGCGGGCGGTGCGCGACCGTCTGTCCGAGCCATCTGGTTCCACAGATGATGGCGCTTGCGGCTGAGCGGATTGATCTGGATGATTTCCAGAAGCTGAACGGCATGGAGTGCTACGAGTGCGGCACCTGTACCTATGTCTGCCCGGCGAAGCGGAGACTGACGCAGATCTTTAAGCAGGCGAGACGCGCTGTTATGGACAACAGCAGAAAGAAAGCCTAATGAGGAGGATATAAAATGGAAGAAAAATTGCTGAACGTTTCGTCATCTCCTCATGTCAGGGACAATTCTTCGACAGCGTCCATCATGAGAGATGTCATTATTGCATTGATACCGACCACGCTGGTGGGTATCTGGAACTTTAGATTCAGCGCAGTTGTGGTCATTCTTGCCACCTGCGTGACGTGTGTGTTAGCAGAGTATATCTGGCAGAAGCTGATGAAGCAGCCGATCACGACGGGCGACTGCAGCGCGCTTCTGACCGGCCTTTTGCTGGCGCTGAACCTGCCGAGCACCATTCCGATCTGGATGTGCGTGTTAGGAGGCGTATTTGCCATTATCATCGCAAAGCAGCTCTTTGGCGGCCTGGGACAGAACTTTATGAACCCGGCGTTAGCGGGAAGGTGCTTTTTGATGCTGGCATTCAGCAGCGCCATGACGAGCTTCACTATCAAAGAGGGAAATCCGATCTGGGCGGGCATCGCCATCGACGCCACCAGCAGCGCTACTCCCCTTATGCAGGTGAAGGAGGGCGGACTGCCGGATCTTATGAAGATGTTTTTGGGAACTACGACGGGTACCATCGGTGAGACGTCGGCTCTCGCCATCCTGATCGGAGCCATTTATCTTCTGATCCGGAAGGTCATCGACTGGAAGATTCCGGTCGCGTACATTGTTACATTTGTCATTTTTGATTTGCTTTATCAGACCGTGGCGGGCGGAGCTCCCTATCCGGTGCTCTACGAGCTGTGCGGAGGCGGTCTCCTTCTGGGAGCCTTCTTCATGGCGACGGACTACGTCACGAGCCCGATTACCCCGAAAGGGAAAATTATATTCGGAATACTCCTCGGTCTTCTGACCGGCCTGTTCCGGTTCTTCGGTGAGTCCGCAGAGGGCGTTTCCTTTGCCATCATCATCGGCAACCTGTGCGTTCCGCTGATTGAGAAATTCACCATTCCAAAAGCATTTGGAAAGGAGGGCAAGGCAAATGAGTGAGAAAAAAGATACCATGATCAAAGACGCCATAATACTCTGTCTCATTACTCTCATTCTGGGCGCGGTTCTGGCAGGCGTGTACGCTATCACCAAGGGCCCCATCGATGAGGCTCAGGCGAAGGCGAACAACGAGGCCTGCGCGGCCGTGGCTGTAGAGGGAGATGAAGTGCAGGGCGCGGACGCTGAGGCCCTCAAGACCGTGACACAGTATCTGGAGAGCCACGATCTCACAGGAGCTGAGGTGTCGGACGGCGACACGCTGAGCAACTATGTAGAGGTCAGCGAGGTTCATCCCACATCCGGCGGCGGCACGGTGTATCTGGCAGCAGCGAAAAAGGGATATGGCGGCGCGATTGATTTTGCCCTGGGAGTGGATCCCACGGGACTGGTGACCGGCATTTCCATCACATCCCAGTCCGAGACAGCGGGCCTTGGCGCCAACTGTGTAAACGAGGACTGGCAGAACAGCTTTAAAGCCAAGAAGCTCCCGGCCAATCCGGCGGATAATATGTATAATAAAAATGAGGAGACGGAATCCCAGGTACAGGCGCTCTCCGGCGCTACCGTTACAAGCCGCGCCGTTACTAACGCGGTGAAGGGACTTCTCTTTGCTACCACAGAAGGGGGGACGAATTAATGAACAAATGTACAGAACGTCTTAGCAACGGTATCATTAAGGAAAACCCTACCTTTGTCATGATGTTAGGTATGTGTCCGACACTGGCGGTTACATCTTCCGCCATTAACGGTGTGGGCATGGGACTTTCCACTACCGTCGTGCTGATTTTGTCCAATATGCTGATCTCTGCCCTGCGCAAGATCATTCCGGATAAAGTCCGTATTCCGGCCTTTATCGTTGTGGTCGCCTCGTTCGTGACCATCGTGCAGCTGCTTTTACAGGCGTACATTCCATTTTTGTATGATGCCCTGGGCGTGTATATCCCGCTGATTGTAGTAAACTGTATCATTCTGGGACGCGCCGAGGCATACGCCTCCAAGAATCCGATTCTCCCGTCCGCTTTTGACGGTATCGGCATGGGTCTTGGATTTACCGTGGGACTGACGCTGATCGGCATCTGCCGTGAGATTCTGGGAAGCGGGTCCATCTTTGGATTCCAGTTCATCCCGGACCAGTTCCATATTTCCATCTTTGTCATGGCTCCGGGAGCATTTTTCGTGCTGGCAGGCCTTACCGCCCTTCAGAATCACCTGAAGATGCCGAGCGCTACCAATGTTTCCGAGGAAGAAGAAGGAGAGGGGGATGAGGCAGCATGAGTTTATTTACCATTTTGTTTACTGCCGCGCTGGTAAACAACTTCGTATTGAGCCAGTTTTTGGGTATCTGTCCGTTCCTCGGCGTGTCGAAGAAGATACAGACCGCCGCGGGCATGGGAGGAGCCGTAATTTTCGTAATTACCATTTCCTCCGTAATCACCAGCACCCTGTATAACCTTTTGCTGGCGCCCAACAATCTGGAATATTTGAACACCATTGTATTCATTCTCGTCATCGCTGCCTTGGTGCAGTTTGTCGAGATGGTTCTGAAAAAAATGATGCCTGCCCTGTATAAGTCGCTGGGCGTGTATCTTCCGCTGATCACCACCAACTGCGCCGTACTGGGCGTGGCGCTGTTAAGCGTTCAGAACGAGTACAACATTCTGGAGAGCACCATCAACGGCTTTGGCGCCTCCGTCGGATTCTTCCTGGCAATCTGCCTGATGGCGGGAATCCGTGAGAAACTGGAAAACTGCAACATTCCGAAAGCCCTTCAGGGAACGCCGATCGTGCTGATTACAGCCGGTCTTATGGCGATTGCCTTCTGCGGCTTTGGCGGCGTGAGCTTTTAACTAAAGGAGGAATCGAAATGACAAATATTATTATTTACTCAATCGTTCTCCTGGCCGTGCTCGGTATCCTCATCGGTATCCTTCTGGGTGTGGCGGCAAAGGCTTTTGCCGTAGAGACAGATGAAAGAGTCGTACAGGTCCGCGAGTGCCTTCCGGGCAACAACTGCGGCGGCTGCGGATTCCCGGGCTGCGACGGCCTGGCAGACGCAATCGTGGCCGGAACTGCTCCGGTGAACGGATGTCCCGTGGGCGGCGCTCCGGTAGCCGGCAAGATCGGCGCCATCATGGGCGTAGACGCAGGCGACTCCGTGCGCAAGGTCGCATTTGTGAAATGCGCCGGAACCTGTGAGGTAGCTTCCAACAAATACAACTACGTCGGCGAG
>CANRJU010000147.1 GCA_947631075.1 uncultured Lachnospiraceae bacterium | reverse complement strand
GCCGCCTCCACAAGCCCCGGATCCACGCCCGCCAGAGCGGTTTCGACCTGTCTTGCAAAAAAGGGGGCTGCCGCCGCCACCAGCGGGACAATCACGCCCTGCACGCCTATTTTCGTCCCCATAATCGCCTTTGTGACCGGCAAGAGTATCGCGATAAAGATGACGAAGGGAATGGAGCGGCAGAGGTTAATCACCTTGTCAAGAATCTGATAGGCCACTCTCTGTCTAAGGATTCCGCCCTCTCTGGTCACAATGAGAAGGATTCCCAGAATCATTCCTATGAAAAACATAAACACGCCCGACCACGCCGTCATCTGCAGGGTTGCCACAATGCTCTCCCCGAACCGCTCCGGCTCCGCCATGACATTGGGCGCGATTTTCTCAAGTATCGTCTGCATCCTTCAACACCTCCACCTTTACATTTCTCTCCGTCAGGTACTCCATCGCCTGGTCGATTTGCGCGCGGCTGCCGCCGATAATGGCCACCGTCCCGCCTAGCGGATACCCCTGCACCATTTCCACATCTGCAAATATGATGTTCAGCACAATGTCAAACCGCCGCGAAATCTCCGAGATCAGCGGCTCGGAAACGCCCCTCTCCACAAAGCTCATCCGGACGATGCGCTCCCCCTTTTTCAGATTCACGAGGGAGGAATCCTTCTCAATCAGCTCCTCCACCTTTTTCAGGTTGGAGGTCATCGCCGTAAACTGCTTTGTAAGGCGGTTCTGCGGATTGGCGAAAATCTCGAATGTCGCGCCCTGCTCCACAATTCTTCCGGCCTCCATCACCGCTACCCGGCTGCATATTTCCTTGACCACAGCCATCTCGTGAGTAATCAGCACGATGGTGATTCCCAATGTTTCATTTAGCTGTTTCAGCAGAAGAAGGATAGATCTCGTCGTCTGCGGATCCAGCGCCGACGTCGCCTCGTCGCACAGCAGAATGTCCGGATCGTTGGCCAGCGCTCTGGCAATCGCCGTCCGCTGTTTCTGCCCGCCGGAGAGCTGCGACGGATAGGCATTTTCCTTCTCCTCCATTCCCACCAGCCGCAGAAGCTCTCGCACCTTCTCTTGGATTTCCGTGGAAGATTTCCGGTTTTTCAGCCCGCCGCCCTTCAGGGGATATGCCACATTTTCAAACACCGTTCTCGATGGCATGAGGTTAAAATGCTGAAAAATCATTCCGATCTTCTTTCGCTTTTTCCGCAGGTCTCCGGGCGATAACCCGGTCAGGTCCACTCCGTCAATCAGCACCCTCCCGGACGAGGGCCGCTCCAGCAGGTTCATACATCGGACCAGCGTGGACTTTCCCGCACCGGAAAAACCAATAATCCCGTAAATCTCTCCTCGCCCGATCTCCATGCTGACATCCTTTACCGCCGCGACCGTCGCCTTTTTGGCGGAATATTCTTTATTCAAATGATCCAGGCATATTATGCTTTCCATATCCAAATCCGCCTCTCACCGGTCCTGACAGACCGGACGCCTGAATTTCTTTTATTTTTGTTCGTGTTTTCTAAATTTGCGCACAAAAAAACGGGACTGCCACAGCCCCGGCAAATAATCTCCGCATCCAATCAAATGCGCAGGCGACACATATCGGCATACCGGGACAAGCCTAAAGCCATATATGGCATAGACATAAAATTCCGACAACGGCACATGACATTCCCTGCAATTATAATGTTCGTGGCCTCCATCGCGTCCGCCTCCTTTCAAGATGATGTCACTATAATACTCCTACTTTCCTAGTATGTCAATAGGTATTTTAAAAAATTTTGTTCTTTTTTGGTTTCATCCCACAAATAGCTTAAATAAGGCAGTTCTTCATTATTAAAAAATAGGCATTGCACGGAGTTTTATGCAATACCTATTATTTTATTACTATTTTATCCTCTTGCTTTTTACAGTCCATTCACCATATACTTTTTCTGTTACCCCGTTATCTTTATATGTCTTATATGCCCTAATACGAACATAATACTTTTTCTTGGATTTCAACCCCTTTTTAGTATATGATTTCTTTGATTTTCTTATATTGATTTTTTTTGCGCCCTTAAAACTTAATTTAGAACTAATCTGTATTTGATAACCTGCAACCTTTGAATCCTTTTTCCATGATATGGTTAATTTTTTCTTTCCTGCTTTAGCTTTTAGCGCGGAAACTTTCGAAACTGCAGTATTTTTATGGCTAACAATAATGGGTATATTTACTTCCTTTTTTATTCCATCAACAATATAAGACACCGTCCATGATTTATTTGATACTAAAAGTGGAGATGTAGTATTTACAGAATACGCAACATTTTTTTCTGTCACATACTCCTCATAGCCATTCGACCACTTAGTCAAAAATTTCGCATCAACTAATAATCCCGTCGCATCAAATCTCTCACCTTCAATATATGTTAGTTTTGTCGGATTTGATACAACAACAATGCTATCCAATGTTTTTGATATAATATATGATTCAACTACAATTCCTTGTTGTGTTGTTTTGATGATTCCATCATCTTCAAATGAAATAGTTATAGAACTATCTTGTGCTGAAAGCGGAGTTGTACTATCAACAGTATATGCTACATTTTCATATTCTCCTTCATCATGTGAACCATCCGACCATACTTGTTCATATGTAGCATTAACCTTCATGCCTTCCATATTAAAAGTTTCGCCTTCTTTATAAACAGTCTTTGTAGGTGGTGTTACAATCGAAATACTTTTTAATGATTTTGATACTATAATTGGCTTAACTTTTATTTTTTGTGTTGCCGTTTTTGTAACGCCCTTATCTTCATAAGAAATAGTTACAAATGTATCTTTATAATTTAAAGGCATCGTTTTGTCTACCGTAAAATTTGTAACTAACTTTTCTTCTATATTTGTTGAATTATCTTTATATGTATTTAAGTAAGTTGCAAATACCTCCATTCCTGTAGCTGAAAAAATCTCACCCTCCATATAAATTATCTTTGTTGGTTGTTTTTTTATATGTATTTCCTGCAGCTCTGCTGAAACTAAAACTTCACTATATAGCACAGTTAAATCTGCCATTATTTGAGAATCTTCATTAAATGTAGAAATACTTGTATATCCTTTGACTGAACTACATTTACTTTTTATGTCTGAATACACACTAGATGTTGGAAATTTCTCATTTGTTTTTAGTACATCTATAACCCATTTATACGCAGCTGCACTTTTCTTATCACTCAATGTATTTCCAGAACCAATTAACTCACCAACCGTTTTCTCCTTCACTCCATCTATCTCGTCCTGCACAACGCTTAAATAACCCAATATTTTATTTGCCGCATTAAATGTGGATATACTTGTATGTCCTTTGGCTGAATTACATTCACTTTTTATATCCGAATACACACTGGATGTTGAAAATTTCTCATTTGTTTTTAGTACATCTATAACCCATTTATACGCAGCTGCACTTTCCTTATCACTCAATGCGTTTCCTGAATCAATTAACTCACCAACCGTTTTCTCCTTCACTCCATCTATCTCGTCCTGCACAACACCTAAATAACCCAATATTTTATTTGCCGCATTAAATGTGGATATACTTGTGTGTCCTTTGGCTGAATTACATTCACTTTTTATATCACTATATACATATGAATCCGTATATTTCTCATTAAAATTTAATACTTTAGTTACCCATACATACGCATCTGAACTAGAATAATCTGTAATAGAATTGCCTTCACTAATCAATCCCTGAAGTGTAGACAAATCTGTTGTACTGCTAATACTTTCTGCGCGAACCGATATACTATTTGGAATAATAGTGATTACTGCTAATAAAATAGCCAAAAACTTTTTCATTGTTAACTGCTCCCTTCAAATATTTTAATAATTATAATCAAATTTCAATATATTGTACCATATCAGATGTACAAAGTCTAGCGAAACAATATAATTTAGATGATCATAGCAAATCACTAAACTCTAAATTATTTAACAAAACTTAATATGACCTCTTTCGAACATTTTTAAACACTTTTCCTTACTCCAGACTGCTATTGATTTCATTTATCCACGCATCATCACTATTTTCAAACCGCTCTATGAACCTTCCAAAATTGCTGCTTCCCGTAACAGAATCATCTGATTCCAAGTCCCTCACCCGCTGGCACATATCCACATAATTTTCCTCCGTAATATGTTTCATGACCTGTTCAATCTGGTCTGTTCTTCCTTTGTAATTCTCCACTCCAGTATATTTTCTAATCAAAGGAGCATTTACCGGTTTTGCAGGCGATTTCAAATTTTCGCTAGTCCAATGCTTTATGACAATTTGCATTGTATTTCATATTCCTCATTTCCCTCGCAGATAATGCAGATTTTATGCTTATCATAGAACCTAGGGAGCTTATTTGGCATCGGCATCATCCCCCCTTACATCACCTTTAATGCTAAGTAAAGAGTTAATCAATTCTGGATCAGGCAATGCTCCAAGAGCACCCCGTCTATATTTTTCCATAACATCGGTCGTATCTCTCACTCCCTGCCGTGCAGTAAAATCAGCAAGTGAATACACATATACGCTCTTTTCATCCTTGTGGATAAACCAAATTTGCTCCTTTCGGAACATCCTCCTGCAATCCATGAGATTTATGTCGTGAATGGTAAATATCATCTGCGCACTTGTATTCAGTTCATTATTAAACATCGCAACAATGGCCCGAGTAAGTTTAAAATGAATACTGCTATCCAATTCATCTACCACAAGTATCCTGCCCCGTTCAAGCGCCTCTATGACATAGCTGGCAATAGCCGCAATCTTCTTTGTTCCTGTGGAATCAAATAACATACTTGGTACATGAACCCCTTTATATGTGGAAACCAATCTCATTTGATCCATAATATTTTCTGGAATATCAAGTACTTTCTCATCTGGCTTTTCATCACTCTCACCCGTTTTCAATTGTATTTTATCCATGTCCACATATTCAAAATTATCCATATACAAATCTGCATTTTTTATGAACTCAACAATCTTTTGCTGTAACTGATTCTTATTCTTCATAAGTTCAATCGTATGCTGCATAGGTATATTATTCATATTGATGATGTCAAGTTTCTCGGCGAATCCGACAAGAATCTTCTTCATTTCATCAATACGCCCAAATTTACTTGTATCAATCACATAGCACAGCAGATTGTTTTTCGACATAACTGGAATCATGGTCTGCACAGTATTATCAATACATTCATATATTTCACTAATGGTATCCTTTTTCAGCCAGCAGACTTCTTTTTCATTGTTATACTGATCTTTAAATATTTCAGAAAATGATTCATATATATATTCTTCTCTTTCCGCGCTGTACTTAAAATCATAAGAAAATTTTCTTCCAGACAACATGAAAGTTATGCCTAATTCACATACATCGTTCCCAGTAAATATATTAGGCATTAAACTATTTTTCTTATTTAAAAGCACATTTTTTATTTCTCTAATGCACTTAATCAAACAGGTTTTTCCTGCATTATTTGGACCATATATCCCTGCTGTTTTAAGCACATTAAAATTGTTCTCTTTATGAACATTAGATCCAAATTTCTTATTTCGCATATCTGCTTTCATTGAAAATGTAATATCATCCTCAAATACATAACAGTTTTTTGCTCTTACTTCTATAATCATGGCTCATTCCTCCCAGTTTTCTTTTTCTGGTTCTACCATCATTATATCATAAAACAATTTTTATGCAATATTTTTTCACGAAAAATATCTACGTGTTTTTTCTTTGCCGTTCCCATACTTCTATAAATCACCGCTCTCAAAAGCCGCCTTTAACTGTTCCAAGTCATCATACCTGGCGACTATAATCTTCATTATTTCCTCGTCTGGCTGCCACAAGTCCGGAATCATTATAGGCTTACATCCTGCCCTGTATGCGGATAGCAAACCATTCTTGGAATCCTCCAACGCATAGCAATTTTCCGGTTCCTCACCGATCAGCTCACATGCTTTCAAATAAATATCCGGTTCGGGTTTTGAATTTTCAATCATATCACCACATACAATATCGAGAAAATAATCTTTTACCCCCGTATCCTTTAAATATTTTTCCACCTCATGACGGGCGGAAGATGACGCAACTGCCATTTTGCACTGTTTGCTTTTTAGAAAGTCAAGCAAAACATACAAGCCTTTCTTTACCGGAACCGTATTTTCATCGTAATATTTTTTCAAAAATTCCTTTGTGTATTTTCTTAATCCCTCTTCACTGTACCGGTCGCCAAATTCTTCTTTCCATACATTATTGGAAGCCGCTCTATTCATGCCTAATGTCTTATACACCATAAATCCGGCTTTTCCTACACCGATTTTTTCTCCTGCATAATCCCACGCCTTTATAACAACTTTTTCGGTGTCAAACATGAGGCCATCCATATCAAAAATAACATTCACATTCGTTCTCCGTTCTGATCAAAATTAGAATTTGCTTGTTCTCCGCGTCAATCCACATGATGATTGTATAACCAAAAAACTTATTAAATTAACCAAACTGGTACATACCAGTTCTTTTCATCCACAGGCAACAGGTCGTTTGCCATACAGACCACGCTTCCAGTTCCAATCTCGACCTTCAAAGACTCTAAATCTCCGAAAGCCACTTCCCTGGTAATAGGCTTCAATACATTAAAATTTTTAACCGCAGTCTTACCCGGCGATGCCGATTTTTTTATCTCGATCGGAGAAAGCACACCATTCTGATAAAGCAACAGGTCTATTTCTTTCTGGTCTTTATCCCTGTAATAGAAAACAG